>NZ_JAZQNU010000131.1:0-6999 GCF_045627485.1 Pedobacter sp.
AGGAATAATTTGCCATACCAAGGCCATTTATCGCGTTTCCAATCCACACCATCCTGACTGATAAATACTTTTTTTCCAAAAAGGCGTAAAGGTAATGCCCAGATACTGTTACCTCCATTCTGGATGTGGACAATATCTGCAGTATTATTCACAAGGATATCCCAGGTACATTTCAGGGAATGTAATAAGGTATCAAATCCTTTATTGGATATGGTTTTGAAAGTTTTAATGTGTACGCCTTTGTATTCCTCAACATCAACAAATACATCCGGGTATTGTCTGTTATAAGCTACAACATGGTGACCTCGGTTAACCAACCGGGGAAACAGTTCCATAGCAAATTTATCGGCACCTGCAGCGCCTTTTGCTGGGGGAATAGACCTGAAGCCGAAAGCTGCTATGCGCATCATTAAAGGGTAACCGTATCTTTTTCTGTATAAAGATTTTCCTCTAAATATTCAGTATAATAGCTAGCAACATATTCTTTTAAAGCCACTTTCCAATCGCGCATCAGGTTCGCCTCCCGGAGATTCAATTTTTTATTGACCAGTCTTTCGGAGGTAGGGCGTGGTGCATAATAGGTATCTTTAAAATAATCTGAAGTCACTTCATGAAAAGTGACTTCATCGGTTAAGCCTAAAATGCTTACCAATTCTTCAGCAACTTCACGCCTGCTGGTTTCCCCATTGCACACTAAATTATACAATCCCCAGTATTCTTTCTCAAACAACAGTTTCACATTTTTAGCGAAATCCACCGTATAAGTAGGGGTGCCGTCCTTGTCGTTAACCACATGAAGGTCTCTGGTACCAGTAGCTAACTGTTTGATGATTTTATTAATAAATTTTTTATCTTTCTTCGGTCCGCCACCCATCATCCAGCCAGCACGGCATATGATGTGTCTTTTGGCATGCTCGCGTACATAACGTTCGCCCATGTATTTGGAACGCGCATAATGTCCAAGAGGGTTTGGCTCATCCCAATCGTCATAAAACTCTTTTTGACCATCAAATATTCCGGCTGTACTGATATACAACAGCGGTATATCTAACTGGTTAGCAATATAAACTGCGTTTTCTACTGAAGTTGTATTGGTGAGGTAAGTATCATCCTGGTGCGTTTCGCAATATTCAAGATCGGTATAAGCACCCAGGTGAAAGAGATAATCAGGTCGGAAACGGTGAACATCTTCTTTGTATTTGTCAAAATCCCGAAAATCTAAAAATTCAAGCCAGTTTTCATTGACATCTTTGTCCGTACATTTAAGTTCGAACTCTTCTTTAAAAACTGAATAACACGCTTCACCTAGCATTCCGCCCGCTCCGGCAATATAAATTTTCTTCTTCATAGGGGTTTTAAAGCCATTAATCTATTCTCACATAGTCGTATGGCTACAGCCTTAGTTAATAAATTGACTACGCCAAAAATAACCATTTTAAACTGACCTTACAATGTTTTTATTATTCACCTCTTTATATCCGGCTTAATAAAGTCTTTTTATATAAAAAAAGGCCAATTTTGACCAAATAATCACCTGAATAATTAATAAAATGATTTAATACAGGCATCTTTGAAGCCCGATACAGGATCAACTAAATGAGTATAAAAATTATGCCAATTTATTGGGAAATTAATTTAAAGGAAAAGAAATGAATATTTTGGTAGCAAATTGGACCTGGTATCCAAGTGGTGGCGATTGGACCTATGTGGAACACATCAGCAAATTGTACCAAGAACATGGGCACCAGGTTATTCCTTTCTCCATGAAAGACAACCGCAACTTTGATTCCCCATACTCCAAATATTTTATTGAACATATTGACTATAAAAAAATCAATCAAAAGAGCTTTAGTGATGCCTTAAAGGTAGTGAAAACCAGCATCTACTCCACGGAAGCGCAAAAAAAGCTGGAACGTTTGCTGGATGATGTAAAAATAGATTTTGCCCATATCAATGTGATTCACCATTACATTACCCCCGCTATTTTAAAAACATTAAAGAAACGCGGAATTCCCATTATCTGGACCTTGCACGAATATACCCCCATTTGCCCTGAAAGCACATTTATTAGCCATGGTAAAATCTGTGAAAAATGTTTCGGGGGTGCCTTTTATAACTGTGTAACCAATAAGTGCAAAAAAGGCTCCCTGCCTGCAAGCGTAGTGGCTTCTATGGAGAATTATGTGCACAAATACCTCAATTACTACGAATACGTGGATCATTACATTTGTCCCTCGGTTTTTCTTTATGAAAAGTTTAAACAGTTTAATTTTTTTAAAGAAAAACTGGTACAGTTATACCATGGATATGACTATAAAGAAATTGCTGCAGCGCGTACTGCACAACACGCTGTAACGGTTGATCGGAAATCTGCTGCCCAAAATGCCCCGATCGTTTTTGTGGGAAGACTAGAAAAAATTAAAGGTGCCCACACCCTGCTGGAAGCAATGAAATTGCACCCGCACATTCCTTTAAAAATTATTGGAACAGGTACCCAGCTGGCAGCGCTTCAGGCCTATGCCAATAGTAATAACTTGCACCAGGTAGAGTTTCTAGGCAAAAAAACAAAAAAAGAAACGCTTGAATGGATAGGAAAATCGGCATTTTTAGTCTGTCCTTCAGCGTGGTATGAAGTGCTTGGTTTTACCGTTGTGGAAGCTATGGCCATGGGCAAACCGGTAATTGGCTCGAATATTGGTGCCATTCCTGAAATGGTTTTAGATGGGCATACAGGATTGCTATTTGAGCCCGGTAACAGCGCACAGCTTGCGGCAAAAATAAAAGAATTGTATGGTGATTTAGAACGGCAGCAACAAATGGGTGAACAGGCAGAAAAACATATTCACCAGCTGATTAACAGCGAAAAACATTATGCTGGTTTACAACAAATTAATATTTCCCTATAAAACAAATTAACCTTTCCCTATAATTTAAAAATGAATAAAAACTTTTACCTGATTCTCTTCTTCTTTTTTATAACCGGTGCCCTTGACAGTGCTGCACAGGTAGTATTTGAAAATCCTAAAAACCCGGTATACCAATATTTATCACGGCAGGCGCAAAAAGGAAACATCGAATTTGATGACCTGATTCAACCGGTTAGTCGTAAACAAATTTCAGACCTTTTACATACCTTAAGAGATTCTGCAACTAATCTTTCGGCTACAGAACAGAAGGAACTGGCCTTTTACCTCAAAGAATTTAGTGAATTTGACCAGGCAGACATGCCTGATACCACCACCTTTTTTAAAAAAGATGCGGCAGGACGATGGCGTTTCCTCTCTATTAAAAAGGACGGCTTTTTGTTAAACGGCGATCCCGCGTTAACGTTTGAAACACATTTAGGGGCGGGCAAAAGTGTTACCCGTACTGCTACTGGCCTGACTTTCTGGGGCCATGCAGGTAAAAACATCAGCTTCCAGTTTTATTTTCAGGATATTACCGACAAAGGTAACGGCATTGACAGTACCCGCATTTTTACCCCGGAAACGGGAATTTTGCGTACAGCTAATGTGGACGTTACTTCAAAAACGGTTAACTACAGTGATTTCAGGGGTTATATTACCTATGCCTGGAAAAACGGTTCGGTAAGTTTGGGTAAAGAACAATTGTTATGGGGTTATGGACAGAACGGGCGATTGGTATCGTCTGATAAATCACCTGCATACCCAAATATACGCCTGGATTACCGCCCCCTAAAATGGCTGCACTTTAATTATACCCACGCCTGGTTAAACTCTGCAGTGATTGATTCGGCGAGGTCCTATGATAAAGGAAATGCATTGTTTGGAGAAAACCGCGAAATGTATGTGAAAAAATTTATGGCTTCACATACGTTATCTTTTATTCCTACGAAAGGTTTGAACCTGAGCGTTGGAGAATCGATGGTGTATAGTGATGATTTTGACATTGCTTACCTGGTACCCATCATGTTCTTTAAGGCTTACGACCAATACCAAAGCCGTTATAAACTCTCTACTGGTTCCAATAGCCAGTTTTTCTTTTCGGCGAGTTCAAGGAATCACTTACCAAGAACACATTTATATGCATCCTTATTTGTTGATGAGATACGCACAAGCGAAATTTTTAACAAGGAAAAGAGCAGGAACCAGCTAGGTTATAACATTGGTGCTTCACATACTGATGTATTGGGAATTCCTTACCTGACCTTTGGTGCAGAATATACGCGCATTAACCCCTTTGTTTATAACAACCTGATACCTGCACAAACTTACACTAACCAAGGCTATTTGATAGGCGATTGGATGGGTCAAAATGCCGACCGTGTAACCGCATGGGCCAGTTACTCCCCTGTGGCACGTTTAATTACCCGTTTTGAATTTAATAGCATTCGCAAAGGTGCTGATGGTGATTTATTTGACCAGTATTGGGCCGAACCACAGCCCGCTTTTTTAAGTGAAGGACCTGTGCAATCGCAAAAACAATACTTATTGGAAGCTAACTACCAGTTGCTTCAAAAATTATATGTCAAAGCCTCTTATAAGCACCAGACGGGCGTGATTAGACCAGACCTGCAAACGTCAGCAGTACCCAACGAGTTTAAGTTCGGTGTATCTTATGGCTTTTAATCCTTAATACTTTATATTTGCGATTTAGCACAACATCCTTCCATGAACCATAAATACCTTTATTATATTCTGTTATTCCTATTTGCGACGGCCACTTTACAAGTGAACGCACAAAACATTTCCATGAATAACATCCAGAATGTTAAAGTAAGTCAGCTCTCTGACGCACAGATTAAACAAGCCTGGGATAAACTGGAAGAAACCGGAATACCGGAAGAACAAGCCTACAAAATGATGATTCAAAAGGGCATGTCGGCTGGTGAGGTGCAGGCTTTTAAAGACCAGGTGACTTTATTGGGTTTGAATAAAAAAGGTGCAAAAATGCCTGCTGCTGCTGAAAAAGAAGCCATTAATTATGCCAGGGATACAACACCTGTGGTGATCAAACCTTTTCCACTTGCACCAGTAGCGAAAACTGAACCTGTTTTGGGCGTTTACGGCATGGAGTTTTTTAACCAGACCGGAATAAAATTTGAGCCTAATTTTAGTGTGGCCACTCCAAAAGGCTATGTTTTAGGTCCGGGCGACGAGTTAATCATCCTGGTAACTGGCATGAACGAAAGCAGCCTGCGCACAAGAATAACCACAGAAGGCAATGTACAAATTCCTTATGCTGGCTTAGTTTACCTGAATGGTTTTACGATTGAACAAGCGACCAGTTTGATTAAAAGCAGGATGACCAAGGCCTATCCGGCCTTAAACAGCGGGCAGACTAAACTGGCTGTTAACCTGGGGAATACCCGCAGCATAAAAATTACCCTGGTAGGTGAAGTGAAAACTCCGGGAACTTATACCCTTTCATCGCTGTCTACAGTATTTAATGCTTTATATAACTCCGGAGGGCCGAATGCTAATGGATCTTTACGTTACATTGAACTCCTGAGAAACAACCGTGTTTATAAGACTATAGATTTTTACAGTTTCCTGCAGAATGGTTTAATGGATGGCAACATTCGTTTGGAAGACCAGGATGTGATTCGTATTCCGGTGTACCGGAAAAGAGTTGGTGTTAAAGGTGAAGTAAAAAGACCAGCCATTTATGAGCTGAAAGAAAACGAGCAGTTAGATGACCTGATTGGCTATGCTGGTGGATTTACGGATATCGCTTACCGTGGGATAGCTAAAATTGACCAAATCAATGAACTGGAACGTGAAGTGAAAGATGTGCCCTCGAACCTGTTTGGAAATTTTACACCTAACAATGGCGACTTAGTTGAAATTGGAGCCATCACCAACCGGTATACAAACCGTATAGTCTTGGAAGGTGCAGTTTACCGTCCGGGTGTATATGAACTAACGGCAGGCATGAGCCTGGGTGAACTTTTAAAAACGGCGTCGGGTTTAAAACCAGAGGCTTATATGGAACGTGGCTATATCAAAAGAACTTTACCAAACCTGGAGAAAGAATTACTTTCTTTTAACCCGTTGGATGTGGTTGAGGGAAGAAGTGAC
The DNA here is from genome assembly GCF_045627485.1 of Pedobacter sp. GTDB lineage: Bacteria > Bacteroidota > Bacteroidia > Sphingobacteriales > Sphingobacteriaceae > Pedobacter. Next base: position 6,042 of record NZ_JAZQNU010000131.1, read on the forward strand.
TTGCCTTTGATGCGTGATGACTCCATCATGGTGCAGGACAGGGCGGTTTTTACATCATCCCAAAATGTAACCGTACAGGGCTTTGTGAGAAATCCGGCTTCCTTTACTTTTAGAAAAGGAATGAAGTTAAATGATGTGATTGCCATGGCAGGAGGTTTTCAGGACGAAGCGGCTGATCACCATGTGGAGATTTCCAGAATCATAGAAAATGATTCTGATAGTGTGGCCAACCAATTGGTGAAAACATTTACCATCGATTTGAATACAGATGCTGAAGGCAATATGGAACTTCAGCCAAGAGATTATATCTATGTACCTCGCCTGGTTAATTACCGGGCGCTGGGTAACATTAGTGTGAAGGGGGAAGTTTTGTTTCCGGGGGAATATGCTGTACAACGCAGAGATGAAACGGCCTTAGACTTGCTGCAACGTGCCGGGGGCCTGAGCCCTTATGGTTCTTTGGAAAATGCACAGGTCTATAGAAAAGGGGTGCGGGTTAATTTAGACCTTACCAATACCAGCAGCAACGAAAGTGTGAAGAGAAGTATGATTCTTTTACCTGGGGATAGCATTTATATCCCAAGGGAAGTATCCTTTGTAGAGGTTGCAGGTGCGGTGAATAACCCGCAACTGGTAGACTATAATGGCAGAAGTTTTACTTATTACTTAAATGCTGCTGCAGGTGCGACTCAAAACGCCCTATTAAAAGGCGCTTATGTGCAATATCCAAACGGATTAAATAAACCGGTAACCCGCTTTTTAATTTTCCGTAATTACCCTAAGTCGGAGGCCAAGCGGTCTTAGGAAGACAATAGAGAGGGACAACTCCTTGGCTCACAGAACGACATGGCTACGATCCGACTTAGGTGCGACTCAAAACGCCCTATTAAAAGGCGCTTATGTGCAATATCCAAACGGATTAAATAAACCGGTAACCCGCTTTTTAATTTTCCGTAAT
>NZ_JAZQNU010000132.1:0-22178 GCF_045627485.1 Pedobacter sp.
ATACTACCACAGTCAAAAATGTTTGTTGGCTCAATGATTACTTGCACTGCCGCATTAATGATGCAACAACAGGTATCATCCCTATATATAATACTATATATACTACTATAGCTAGGCACACCTATACCTCAATAATAATCTTTGGCAGATTCGATAGGTTTATTTAGTAAAATCCTCCGGTACAGGTCATGTCGTTTTCCCCATCATTACAATCCTCTTCAAGTTACGGATTCATCTGCACTCAGAAACTGTCAGGAGTGAGCAGGAACCTGAAACCAGCTTACGGATAATATCGGCTAATCATGCGGCAAATGATCTCGCAGAGGCCAAAAAATACTGGCAACCCTACAAGCCATCAGCATAAAGCAAGATGATGTGTTAAATTATGTTAAGGACTTGAAAGGATCAATGCCTTTATATAGATTAGCGCCTGATTATTTTTAATTGACGTTATCGTAATATTACTTATCTTTGCAGAATGTTTAAAATTAAACACGTATTTATATTAAGTTTCACTGTTATTGCACTAAGCATAGCGGGTTGTAAAAGCCAGTTTGAGAAAATCAGGCTAAGCAATGATGTGGCTAAGAAGTATCAGGAGGCCATGAGACTTTATAACAATAAAAACTATTCGAAAGCTTTAATTCTTTTCGAAGATCTTTCTCAGAAATACAGAGGAAGGGCTGAAGCTGAAGAGTTGAATTACCATTATGCACTTACCTATTATCATTTAAAAGATTATACAACAGCGAGATTTCAATTCAAATACTTTGCTGATACCTACCCTACCAGTAAATACGCAGAAGAATGCCGTTATTTAAGCGCATATTGCTATTACATGGATTCGCCAGAATATACACTGGATCAAACCAATACGTATAAAGCCATTGATGCCATGCAATTATTCATCAATTTATACCCAAAAAGTGAACGTGCAGAAGAAGCCAGTAAATTAATCGCTAACTTAAGGGGAAAATTAGAAGATAAAGCTTACGAAAATGCCAAAATGTATTATGATCTTGGTGGATACGACATCAGTAACTATAAATCGGCAGTAATTGCTTTAAGAAATGCACAGATCGATTTCCCTGATATTAAGTATGCAGAAGAAATGAATATGCTGATTGTAAAATCGCAATACATGTATGCCAATGCCAGTTATGAATTCCGTCAGGAAGAAAGATTCTCAGAAGCCATTACTTATGCTGATGAGTTTCTGGAAGCATATCCGGAAAGTAAACTGGTAAAAGAAGTTGAAAAATTAAAAAGTGACAGCCAGGCTGGTATTGAGAGAGCTAAGAATATTTTAGCTACACAAGCAGATCAAATGGCGAAATACAAAGAGACGCTTGAAAAAGAAGCGAAAAAAGACAGTTCCAATAACTTGATTAAAACCCCAATAAAATAATGAATACTAATAAACCTGCTGTACCAAATACCACGGTAACGAGAAACATCAACGATTTAGATCAGAAAACTCATAACTTATATGAGTCTTTAGTCATTATTTCAAGAAGGGCTAACCAAATTTCAAACAACATGAAGGAAGAACTACACGGCAAATTAGCTGAGTTCGCTTCTGCAAATGATAATTTGGAAGAGATTTTTGAAAACAGAGAACAGATTGAAATCAGCAAGCACTACGAGCGTTTACCAAAACCAACGTTAATTGCTATTGATGAATTTTTAAACGATAAAATCTACTACAGAAACCCTGTTAAAGATCAAGAATAGATCAATGCATAGGCTAACTTGCACATCGACTTGCATTAATCTCTATGCTTAATCAAAAAAACATTATCCTTGGCGTTTGTGGTAGTATTGCCGCTTATAAAGCCGCAGTTTTAGTAAGGTTACTTGTTAAAGCTGGCGCAAACGTCAAGGTTATTCTAACCGCTGATGCGGCCAATTTCATTACCCCCCTTACACTTGCCACCCTTTCTAAACATCCGGTTTATACACAGTATTTTGAAGAAGAAACTGGTGTATGGAGCAACCACGTAGAGCTGGGCCTTTGGGCCGATTACCTGATCATTGCTCCGGCAAGTGCAAACACCATTTCCAAAATGGCCAATGGCCTTTGCGATAACCTGCTTTCTGCCGTCTACCTTTCTGCAAAATGCCCCGTATTACTGGCTCCGGCCATGGACCTGGACATGTGGAAACACCAAAGTACTCAGCAAAATATTGAACAACTTAAGGCTTTCGGTAATACCATTATAGCCCCCAACAAAGGTGAGCTGGCCAGTGGTTTGTTTGGCGAAGGTCGTATGGCCGAACCTGAAGAGATTGTTGCTTTTCTGGTTGACTATATCAAAAAAGACCTACCCCTCACTGGTCAAAAAGTTTTGGTTACCGCCGGACCAACTTACGAGGCTATAGACCCGGTAAGGTTTATTGGTAACCACTCTTCTGGCAAAATGGGTTTCGCCATAGCAGATCGCTTTGCAGCACTAGGTGCCGAGGTAACGCTTATTACCGGCCCTACCGCTGAGAAAAGCCAGTTCAAAGTTAATCGTATTGACGTAGTAAGCGCAGCCGACATGCTGAAAGCCTGTGAGGAACACTTTGGCGATAGCCAGGTGACCATTATGAGCGCCGCAGTGGCCGATTATACCCCGCAGAAGGTTGCTAGTCAAAAAATAAAAAAACATGAAAGCGACTTCACCATTAGCCTGGTGAAAACCACAGATATTCTGGCCAGTCTGGGTAAGCAGAAGAAAGAAGGACAGCTGTTAATTGGCTTCGCCCTGGAAACGGAAAACGAAGAAGAACATGCCAAAGCCAAACTGCAGAAGAAAAATCTGGATCTGATTGTATTAAATTCTCTGAATGATCCCGGTGCAGGTTTTAAAACCAATACCAACAAAATTACCCTCTTTAATAAGGCTTTTGAAAAGACTGTTTTTGACGTTAAATCTAAAACAGAAGTAGCAAAAGACATCAGCGATGCCATCATTGCTATGATGGGTTAACCACCCCTTATCTCCCTCCCCATAAACGACTTAACATCTACAAAAAATTATTTTAAAAATTTCTTTTTTAATACGAATATATTCGTAGATTAGTATTACGAAACAATTCGTATTAACAGATGAAAGCAGATACTTTATTTAAACCAACCGAAAGCGAATTAGAGATTTTACAGATCCTATGGGACAAAGGCGATTGTACAGTGAGGGATGTACATGAAATTTTAGAGCAGAATAAAGATGCTGGTTATACCACCACGCTAAAACTCATGCAGATTATGCATGAAAAAGGTTTGGTTGCCCGGGATACCTCGTCGCGTACCCATATTTACCGCGCGCTGGTTAATCAGCAGAAAACCCAGCAACATTTGGTCACTAAAATGATCAACAATGTGTTTAACGGATCTGCCACCCGCCTGGTTATGCAGGCCCTGGGCAATCATAAAGCCAGTAAGGAGGAGATCAATTCTATAAGAGCCTATTTAGAGGAAATTAGTAAAAAGTAAAATGATGGAAGCACTAGTAAATAACATCATCAAAGCGACGGGTTGGAGTATCTTCCATTCCTTATGGCAAGGCACCTTATTATATGGCCTCCTGCTTCTCACCCTGCTCCTGCTACCAAAACCTAGCGCAAGAATGAAACATAACTTGGCTTTTATCACCATGAGTATGATATTCTTCTGTTTTTGGTTAACATTCTTTTCGGTATTTACCTGGCCACCATTAAGTTCGGTTTCTAACTCGCTGGCGTTTACCAAGGTGATCCCAGTTTCTCTGGGTAAACAAGCTGAATATTACTTTCCTATTCTGGTAAGTATTTATGGAATTGGTTTGCTCATGCAGGCAGTTATTCTGACTGGTGGTTATTATAAACTGTGGAAGTTAAAAGTGGCGCCAAAAGTGTCGGTACCAAAAGAGTGGCAGGTGCTTTTTCAGCGTATCACCAGAGAACTAGAGATCAGCAGAAATGTGAAGTTTTATTTATCAGATCAGGTGAGTGTACCACTGGTGCTGGGTTATTTAAAACCTATCATATTATTCCCCATCTCATTTGCCAGTCAGTTGGAAATGATGCACGTAGAGGCCATACTAATCCATGAAATGGCACATATACGCAGGAATGATTTCTTGCTTAACAGCCTGAAAACAGCTATGGAGACCATCTTGTTCTTTAATCCTTTTACCTGGCTTTGCAGCAGCATGATTGAGCGGGAAAGAGAACATGCCTGCGACGACATCGTAGTACAAAGAACACATACACCCCTTACTTATGCACATGCCCTGTTACAAATTGAATTAATCAACGAAAAACAAACACCGGTATTTACCATGGCCGCCAGTGGAAACAACCATAACCTCTATCAACGCATTAAACGAATCACAGACATGAAGACGACCTACAATACCGCCAAACAACAAATTTTAGCCATTACCGTAACCGTGCTTACCCTTGTATCATTGGCCTGGATTAACCCTGTAAACTCTAAAACTACGGTTAAAAAGCGAATAGTTGATATCAAGGCCACTATGGAGACAGCCACTTCAACAGACTGGGCGCCCCTGCAAGACACCTTGAAAAAGAAAAAAAGTGTTGCCGCAAAAAAGAGCACAACCGTAAAAAAGAAAGCTAAGCCGGTACCACCACCCCCACCACCAGCTACTGGAATGGAAATGCCTGCTCCACCCGCTCCTGCACCAAAGGAGCCAGTCAACTTACCTGTACCGCCAAACCCACCAGCAGAAGATGATCGGGCTATGAAAGAAAAAGTGAGAAAACAAGCAGAAGAAATCAGACTTTATTACCAGTCCCCTGCCTGGAAAAAACAGGAAGCATCGCTTAAACGCATGGCAGTTGACGTTCAAAATCATGTAAAAAGCGAGGCCTGGAAACAGCAGGTTGAAAAAGCCCGAAAAGAAGGAATGGCCATGGCTAAAATTGTTAATACTCCCGAGTTTAGAAAAGAAATAGAAAAGATGACCTTGCAAAGCAGACAACTTTCTATGGAAAGCAAAAAGCTTGCAGAACATTTTAACTCTGCAGCGTTTAAGCAACAAATACAGGAAGCAGTTGCAGCGGCAAAGGAAATGCAAGAATGCGTGGAAGAAGGTGCACACGCTAACAGCCACAACCATGAGGAACATACAAAGACAAAACAGTACTAATTTTTTGAATCATTTTATTCGTAAAGGATGAACATCCATTGACTAAGTTTTTATAATTTAGCAAAGGATATGCTACAAAAACTTTCGATACGAAACTACGCTTTGATTGATAATGTTGAAATGGAACTTGATAAGGGCCTTAACATTATTACTGGTGAAACAGGGGCAGGTAAATCAATTATGTTAGGCGCTCTTTCTCTCATTTTAGGACACAGGGCAGAGACCAAGTTTTTCTTTAACCAGGAGAAAAAATGCATAATTGAAGGTATATTCAAACTTAAAGGTGATCGTTTGAAACCTTTATTTGAAGAACATGATTTAGACTTTCAGGAAGAAAGTATACTGAGGCGCGAGATTTCCATCGATGGAAAATCCCGCGCCTTTATTAATGATACGCCTGTAACCCTTTCGGTGATGAAACACCTTGGGGAAAGGTTTATTGACATCCACTCCCAACATGCCACCCTGGAGTTAAACGACCCTGGTTTTCAGCTTGCAGTGGTAGATGGACTGGCTAATCATGAATCGCTGCTTAACGACTACCGTGAGGGCTTTAAACTTTTCAAAAGAAACCAGCTAAGGTTAAGTGATTTGCAGAAAATAGCCGATGAGGCACGTAATAAGCAGGATTACGAACAGTTCCTTTTTAACGAGCTGGAGCAGGCCAATCTGCAGGCAGAAGAACAGGAAATCCTGGAAGCAGAGCTGCAGACGTTAAACAATGCAGAGTCTATTAAAAGGAGTTTAGTAACCAGCTACCAGTTGTTAAGTGACGACGAGCTTTCGGCTTTACCCATGCTTAAGGAAGCGGTGAGCCAGTTGCATGCTGTAGACAAGTTTAACCCTGCATATGCCGAGCTTACGGAAAGGCTACGCTCTACATTGATTGAGTTGAAAGACATTAGCGGTGAACTGGCCACGTTGGAAGAGCATGTGGTATTTAACCCGGCAAGAATTGAAGAGATTAGTCATCGTTTAGATTTGTTGTACACTTTACAACAAAAACACCGGGTAAATTCTGTTCCAGAGCTTTTGGCTATCCAGGAAGAACTGTCCAATAACCTCAGCTTAATTTTAAGTGGCGAAGAAGAAATTGAACGCCTGCAAAAAGAAACGGAGCAGCTGAAAGTAGCGCTTGAAAAGATGGCTGAAAAGCTGTCTGCCAACCGCAGCAAGTCGATCAAAGCAACTGAATCTCAGGTAGCAGAAATCCTTACCCAGGCAGGTATGCCGAATGCGAAGATAAAAATCAAACAAACGGTAGTTACAGAACTGAACAAGGATGGCAAGGATAACATTGCCTTATTGTTTTCGGCCAATAGCGGTCAGCCACCAGCACCAGTTGCCAAAGTGGCTTCAGGTGGTGAGCTTTCCAGAATTATGCTGGCCATTAAATCTATCTTGGCTAAACATAGCGACCTGCCTACCTTAATTTTTGATGAAATTGATACAGGTATTTCTGGAGAAATTGCACTTCGTGTTGGCCAGGTTATTGGCCAGCTGGAGCAAAATATGCAGGTGGTTTGCATTACGCACCTTCCACAAATTGCCGCTAAAGGGAATGCACACTTCTTTGTTTACAAAAATGAAGATGCCGCACGAAGCACTACCGGGATAAAAAGACTGGACCGTGAAGGGCGTGTTTATGTGATAGCCGAGATGTTAAGTGGAAAGCCTCCTGGTAAGTCGGCCATGGCCAATGCAAGGGATTTACTTGATAAAGGACAGTTATCCTGATTAAAATGAAAACACACCTGTTAGGCATTTTTTTCTTGATGCTCGTCTCTGCTAATGTATGTGCGCAAAGTCTATCAATATCAGGTACTGTTAAAGATAAAAAGGGAGAAACACTTCCCGGTGCAGGCATTTATTTAAGTGGTTACAAAACAGCTACGGTTACTAATAACGACGGTAAGTTTGTTTTGGGCAATCTTAAACCAGGAAACTACAATGTACTGGTAGAAATGATGGGCTTTCTGCCTTACACCAAAAATGTAATCATAGCAGATAAAGCTGTGAGCATGGATATTGTGCTCAGTGAAAACACCATCCAATTGCAGGAAGTGGTAATAAAAGTAGATCCCAACCGGGAGCGATATATAGCATTATTTAAGGAGTTTTTTATCGGTAAATCGCCAAATGCCAAACAATGCAAGCTCCTGAACCCTCATGCATTACGAGTGGATTATGACAGCAAGGCCAAAACGCTTATTGTAAAATCAAATGAGTTCCTGGTAATCGAGAATAAGGCGCTTGGCTATCGCCTGAAATATATGCTGCAGTTTTTCGAGTATAATTACGAAACACGTATTGTTTATTATTCGGGTTTGCCAAATTTCGAAGAGTTGAAAGGCGCTAATTCAAGGAAAAAACAATGGGTAAAAAACAGGGAAATTGCCTATTATGGTTCTCCGCAACATTTCTTTAAGTCACTTTACCAAGGCAAATCCAGGGAAGAAGGATTTGTAATCAATAAATTGGTAAAACTTGATAACAGCAGCAGACCACCAGACCACGTTATTGAGGCCGAGATCAGTAAATTAAAAAAGCGATTACAGCGTACAATGCGCTTAGGTTCCGCAGAAAGTGATTCTTTAAATCATTGGCTTAAGGTTAAACAAATGCCAAAGCAGATTAGTACCCTGCACCGGGATGAGGTTTTAACGGATACCCTGGTTAAACAGGAATACAGGGATTTAAAGACTTTGAACTTTAAAGACGACCTCTACCTGATCTATACCAAAGAACGGGAATCAACTGCCTATACCAATACCTCCGGACATTCGATTACTCGCCCGCTGGATATCCCAAATTACCAGATTTCTATTGTGCATTTATTAGAAGGGCCCGTTCATTTTTACGCATCGGGTGGCATCTTCCAGCCTAAGGCCTTTTTATACGAAGGATTCTGGGCTTTTGAGAAAATAGCCGACATGGTGCCTATGGATTATGTGCCTTTAGCAAGAAATTAATTTTTCTTGTCTTACTAAGATATTTAGTAATTTAGCAGTATGGCTGGTGAAGAAGAAAACCCAAATATCTATGTTAAGGGCCGTGGCGCGCAATTAAACCCACATAATCATTTTCAAAAGAATGACTATGTGCAGGAACATGTGGAAGGCATTGACGACTGGGAAGTTGAGCAACGCAAAACTTCCTTTATTATGGGTGCAGCCAAAACAATTGTTAATAAAGTGGATAGTCCGGATGTAGGCATGGCCTATTCCCTCAATCCTTACCAGGGTTGCGAACATGGCTGTACCTATTGTTATGCACGTAATGCACATGAGTATTGGGGATACAGTGCCGGTTTGGATTTTGAACGTAAAATTATCGTAAAACAGGATGCCCCTGCCCTTTTTAAAAAGTTCCTCGAGAAGAAGGGCTGGGATGCCAGTGTGATCTCCCTTTCAGGGAATACAGATTGTTATCAGCCCGCAGAAAGAAAATTCAGGCTTACCCGGCAGTTACTTGAAATTGCACTGGCATATAAACAGCCTATTGGCATCATTACCAAAAATGCATTGGTATTGCGTGATAAAGACATCCTCCAGGAGATGGCGAAACTAAACCTGTGCAAAGTATTTGTTTCCATTAACAGCCTCAATGAAGAATTACGTATGAAAATGGAACCCCGGACGACAACAGCTAAACAACGTCTAAAAATTGTGGAGGAGTTAAGTAAAGCAGGTATACCTATGGGCGTGATGGTAGCGCCTCTGGTGCCGGGTTTAAGCGACCATGAAGTTCCTAAAATATTAAAGGCCATTGCCGAAAACGGCGCACAATGGGCGGGCTATACAATTGTAAGACTCAACGGGGCCATCGGCCCGATCTTCGAAGACTGGTTAAAGAAAAACTATCCTGACCGCGCGGATAAGGTATGGCACATGATACAATCATGCCATGGTGGCAACGTAAATGATAGCCGTTTTGGCGACAGGATGCGAGGTGATGGAAACATTGCCCAGATGATCAGGGACACTTTTAAATTACATTGTCGAATCAATAAGCTAAACATCTACGACGCAACCCTAACATCCCATCTGTTTCGTATTCCTGGTTCGCAGCTAGGATTATTCTAGTGATAACAAAAAAAGCGCCTGCTGTAATGATACAGCAGGCGCTTTATAAATAATTAACATCAATAAAACTTATTCAGGGTTTTCGTCACCCTCTTTTATGGTTTTAATCGGGTTTTTGTTAATCACGGTTATTTTATCGCTCTCTTTGTCGTAATCTATTTCAAGGATATCACCTTCCTGCATTTCTCCTTTAAGGATTTCTTCTGCAATCGGATCTTCCAGATACTTTTGAATAGCACGTTTCAAAGGTCGGGCACCGAAATTAATATCGAAACCTTTATCGGCAATAAAATCTTTAGCACCGTCTGTTAGTTTGATTTCATAACCTAATTTCTGAACCCTGTCAAACAGTGATTTCAACTCAATGTCAATGATTTTGAAGATCTCTTGTTTACCTAAGGTATTGAACACAACAACATCATCTACCCTGTTTAAAAACTCTGGCGCGAACGCACGTTTCAAGGCATTTTCAATCACGCCTCTAGAGTGTGCATCAACCTGGTTTGTTTTAGCCATGGTAGAGAAACCTACACCTTGGCCGAAATCTTTCAACTGGCGTGCACCAATGTTAGAAGTCATGATGATGATCGTGTTTCTGAAATCTACCTTACGGCCTAAGCTGTCGGTTAACTGACCTTCATCTAACACTTGTAACAAGATGTTGAAAACATCAGGGTGAGCTTTTTCAATCTCATCCAGTAAGATCACTGCATAAGGTTTGCGACGAACTTTTTCCGTAAGCTGACCACCTTCTTCATAACCAACATATCCTGGAGGCGCACCCACTAAACGGGAAACGGCAAATTTCTCCATGTATTCACTCATGTCAATTTGAATCAGTGCATCATCACTGTCGAACATAAACCTTGCAAGTTCTTTCGCAAGCTCTGTTTTATCTACACCAGTCGGGCCTAAGAAAATAAAGGAACCAATTGGTTTTTTAGGATCTTTCAGTCCTGCCCTTGTACGTTGGATGGCTTTAGTAAGCTTTTTTATAGCATCATCCTGACCGATAATTTTCGTTGCTACGGTGTCGTACATGTTCAATAGTTTTTGACTATCAGTTTGTCCTACCCTTTGCAATGGAATACCAGTCATCATAGAAACTACTTCCGCTACATTGTCTTCTGTAACAGTATAACGTTTTGTTTTGGTTTCTGCTTCCCAACTTGCTTTAGCACGTTCCAACTCCTCTAAAAGATTCTTTTCAGTATCTCTCAGTTTTGCGGCTTCTTCATATTTCTGACTTTTAACCACCTTATTTTTCTCCACCTTAATGTCTTCAATACGGGCTTCGATATCAATGATGTTATCAGGAACATGAATATTTGTTAAATGCACGCGTGAACCCGCTTCATCCAAAGCATCGATAGCTTTATCAGGTAAAAAGCGGTCCGTGATATAACGAGAAGTTAAGGCCACACAGGCATTAATTGCTTCGTCTGTGTAGGTTACACCATGGTGATCCTCATATTTCTCTTTAATTCTGTTCAGAATTTCAATGGTCTCATCTGGTGTAGCCGGCTCAATCATTACCTTTTGGAAACGACGGTCCAAAGCACCATCCTTCTCGATGTACTGGCGGTACTCATCTAACGTAGTGGCACCAATACATTGAATTTCTCCCCTTGCTAATGCAGGTTTGAACATGTTCGATGCATCCAAAGAACCTGATGCACCACCAGCACCTACAATGGTGTGGATCTCATCAATGAACAGGATTACATCAGTAGATTTTTCCAACTCATTCATCACCGCTTTCATGCGTTCTTCAAACTGTCCGCGATACTTTGTACCAGCCACCAAAGAGGCCAGGTCTAAAGTAACCACACGTTTGTTAAACAACACACGGGATACTTTGCGTTGTACAATTCTTAAGGCAAGACCTTCGGCGATGGCTGACTTACCAACACCTGGTTCACCGATTAGAATTGGATTGTTTTTCTTGCGACGTGAAAGTATTTGCGATACACGCTCTATTTCTTTTTCACGGCCTACAATAGGATCTAAGCGACCTTCTTCTGCAGCTTTGGTTAAATCTCTACCAAAGTTATCGAGCACAGGGGTTTTAGACTTAATGTCTGAAACTTTCTTAGGGCTGCTAAAGCTTTCCTCTTCACGGTAATCATCGTCACCAGTAGAAGCACTTCCTTGCGGATCATCTCTGTATCCGTTTTTATTTACTTCAACTTCCTGTTTAAAAATTTCATAATTAATACTGTACTGCAATAAAATCTGGGAGGCGATATTATCATCATCACGTAGGATAGACAACAACAAGTGTTCTGTTCCAATCAGGTCGCTTTTAAAGATTTTAGCTTCCAGATAGGTGATTTTTAATACTTTCTCTGCCTGTTTAGTTAACGGGATATTTCCCAGGTTAACTGTAACGCTTGACGTGCCTCTTACAGCGTCCTCAATCGAACGGCGCAACTTGGTCGTGTCTACACCTAAAGATTTTAATATCTTAATTGCCATTCCATCGCCTTCGCGAATCAGGCCTAATAAAAGATGCTCTGCGCCTATGTAGTCGTGTCCTAATCTCAGGGCTTCTTCCCTGCTAAACGAAATCACGTCTTTTACTTGTGGTGAAAATTTAGCTTCCATATATACCTTTCTTAACCAGTTTGTCCTAAACTATTAAATTGTTTTGAAAAAGACGCGCTGGATATAAATTTTTATCAACAATTACGCCATTAGATCAAAATTTTTGTTACTACTGCCGATATTTCATAAAACTTACTGAGTTCTGACTATATTGGCGATATTTGGAGTTTTAATAAGTAATTATGTCAGACGAAAAGATAATATTCTCAATGGCGGGAGTGAATAAGATTTACCCCCCTCAAAAGCAAGTGCTAAAAAACATATACCTTTCTTTTTTCTATGGAGCAAAGATAGGAGTTATTGGTCTAAATGGATCAGGAAAATCGTCACTTTTAAAGATAATTGCTGGCATTGACAAATCGTTCCAGGGAGAGGTTGTTTTCTCTCCGGGATACTCGGTTGGCTACCTTGCTCAGGAACCAGAACTTGATGAGAACAAGACGGTTAGAGAGGTTGTAGAAGAAGGTGTTGCAGAGATTACTGCCATCCTGAAAGAATACGAAGAAATCAATGAAAAGTTCGGTTTACCAGAGGTTTATGAAAACCCTGATGAGATGGATAAACTCATGACAAAACAAGGCGAACTGCAAGACAAAATTGATGCAGTAAACGCCTGGGAACTTGATAACAAACTGGAGCGTGCCATGGATGCTTTACGCTGCCCGGATCCGGATACAAAGATAGCTGTACTCTCCGGAGGTGAACGTCGCAGGGTGGCCATGTGCCGCCTGTTGTTGCAGGAACCTGATGTGTTGTTGCTCGATGAGCCAACCAACCACCTTGATGCAGAAAGCATCGACTGGCTGGAGCAGTTTCTGAAGAACTACAAAGGAACTGTAATCGCTGTTACCCACGATAGGTATTTCCTTGACAATGTTGCAGGTTGGATTCTTGAATTAGACAGAGGCGAAGGTATTCCATGGAAAGGTAATTATTCGTCATGGCTGGAGCAAAAAGCGAAACGTTTAGCACAGGAAGAGAAAACAGAAAGCAAACGCCAGAAAACACTTGAAAGAGAGTTGGAATGGGTACGCATGGCTCCAAAAGCCCGACATGCCAAATCTAAAGCGCGTTTGTCTAATTATGATAAACTGGCATCTGAGGATTCCAGAGAACGAGAAGATAAACTGGAGCTCTTTATACCAGCGGGACCAAGATTGGGTAACGTGGTTATTGAAGCCAACAATGTAACTAAAGCTTATGGTGATAAAATTTTATTTGAAAACCTAAGCTTCTCTTTGCCACCGGCAGGTATAGTAGGTATTATTGGACCCAACGGTGCTGGTAAAACTACCTTATTCAGGTTAATTACGCAGCAGGAAACTCCAGACTCTGGCGACTTCCGTGTGGGGGAAACCGTAGAACTGGGCTATGTAGATCAGATGCATAATGACCTTGATCCCGACAAAACGGTTTATGAAAACATCACCGACGGCCTGGATAACATTCAGTTGGGCAATAAGGCAGTGAGTGGCCGTGCTTATGTATCAAAGTTTAACTTTAACGGCGGTGACCAGCAAAAGAAAGTTGGCATCCTATCAGGTGGAGAACGTAACCGTGTGCATTTAGCCATTACGCTTAAAAAAGGTGCTAATGTGCTTTTACTCGATGAGCCGACCAATGATATCGACGTTAATACCTTAAGGGCATTGGAAGAAGCATTGGAGAACTTTGGAGGTTGTGCCGTTGTCATTAGTCACGACAGGTGGTTCCTTGATAGAATATGTACCCATATCCTAGCCTTTGAAGGTGATTCTCAAGTATATTTCTTTGAAGGGAACTATAGCGACTACGAAGAAAACCGCAAGAAAAGATTAGGTGATGTAACACCGCATCGTATTAAATATAAAAAATTAGCATAAGCTGCTTAATCATTAACCTCCAAATTGCTGGAGGTTAATGATTAAACTTAGTTGTAAGAAATGCGTTGCCTGGTTATTCTTACTATCTATAATGGAGTTATTTGAAAGGCTCCTGATCAAGCTATTCCCTTCGTTAAACAGATCATAAGCCTGTAGCTTAAACATCGCCTGTTCCTTCCGTAAAAAAGTCTTCTGAAAGCTTATGTTCATTAAAAACGGGTTATTGGCATATAGAGAATATCCTTCGTTTATTCTTTTTGACGCATCAAGTGTGATGGCCAGCGTCGGATTAATATAAGCTCTGGCATTCATGTTGAATTCGAAGACCTGTATATTTTTCAGGTTCGTCATGGCCAGTGTATAGCGGTTACTATTATACGTATAATTCACATCGGAACTGATGGTAAATCCTTTCCGGTTATACCGCAGCATAATGGACTGTGAAAAGTTAAAGCCTTTGTTATTATTGAGGATATTATCCGCGTAGGAAACATTGTTTGCAAAACCTACACTTCCTCTAAATTCCAGGTTAAGCTGGTTTTGCATATAAGGCCTCGACCAGGAATATAAGGCATCAATGCCATAACTTCCATTAGCGTTTTCAAACCTTGTTTCCTGCTTTAAGCTGTTCAGGGTATCACGTATCAATACAATATTACTTACCACCTGGTCCTGAATGTAACTAGAATTCAGACCAAGCAAGAGCGCACGGCCGTTATCAGGTTTATTGTCCTGGTAAGATAAGTTTGCAGCATGGGTAAAGGTAGATTTCAAATTAGGATTACCAATAACAACATTCTGCAGGTTTCGCGTGTTTGGAACAGGTTGCAACTGCGCTAAGTTTGGAGCAGTACTGTTACCGTTGTAATTGAAACTTATGCTGCTGGTTGCAGAAAGCAACATGTTTAAACTGGCCACAGGCGCTACGTTAAATCCGGCATGATGAATGCGGCTTTGCGGAGATTCATTTTCTACAACCAACAGGTTGGGCTGGGCTGTAATACCCAGGCTGTAACTAATATTTTCTGCACCATAGCGATAGCTGAGCCCTATAAGATGCGATAGAAACCGTGAAGTATAATCGGTACTCAGTGAATCCACAACGCGACTGTTAAAAAGATTATTGTTTACCCTTGTGATTAACTTGTTGTCATTCTCCTCCAATTGAAAATTGTAATAGATATCCATATTCCTACTTACAGACGAATCCGGATTGTTGCCAACAGGTTCGCTAAAGCGAAAACTACCATTCAGGTTTCTAGATCTATTACGCGTATCTACTGTCCGGTTTAATAAAGAATCTTTAGGGATCTTAATAAAGCGAAGATCATAGTAACCTATACTACTGCTTAAGGCCTCATCGACATCACTAATACCGTTTTTTGCAGAAACACCAACGGAAAAGTTGCGACCAGGTTTCTTTAACCGGTAAGCCCAGGCTAAATTCAAATTAAACTCAGGCGCATATTGAGAAGAAGCATTAACATTACGCTGGTCTTGCCAAATGATCCCCCGCTGGGTAGAATTACCCTTAAAATAGTTGTCGTTATTCAAAAAAGTTCCAACTGCACCCGCCTGAAAATAACTTCGGTCACCTATGGACTGTAACCCCCAGTTGAGGTTGTGTCTATTGCTGTTTGCCGTGCGTTCACTGCTGTCTGTGGTGCGAATTGTCCCGAGGTAATTAATGGTTTCAATCTGGTCGAGCTGGTTAATGTCATTATCCACATTATCGAAAGAATAGGCAAATGTACCCGTTACCATTTTACTCAGCTTGTCCCTGTAATTAAACCCCGTATTAATATTCCTGGTCACACCAGCAGCATTATTCGTACTAACCACATTACCTTTTATTCCAACTTGCTTTTTTTCGCGCCAGAGGTTTGCATTGGTCTGTAAGCCGTAGCGCTCATTGGTACCACCATTGACGGAGCTGTTACCAAAGTTCCCTTTGCTCCGGCCAGGTTTAGTTACCAGGTTTAGCATTTTCTCCGAATTCCCTGTTTTAACCCCTGTAAAATTGGCTTCATCGCCATAATCATTAATTACCTGAACTTTGGCAACCATATCAGCCGGCAATTGTGATATAAAATCTTTAACATTATTGGTGAAGAAATCCTCACCATTTATACGAAGTTTAGTCATGGGTTTACCCATAGCGAGTACTTTACCGTCTTTGTCTATCGTGACCCCCGGAAGCTGCTTCAGCAAGTCTTCTACCCGGTCTGTTTCGGTCACCAGGAATGCAGCTGCGTTATATTCGACAGTATCGAAAGCAATCCTGATTGGATTGACATTGGCTTTGATAACTACCTCTTTCAAGGTATTGGCGTCTGGATCAAGGAAGGCCTGGATATTGATGCTGCGTTGCGCAGGACTGAACTTATAATTGCGTTGGTATGCCATAAAACCCATGGCTGCAATGCGCACCACAATTTCTGCGGTTCTAATGCCACTAATGCTAAACTTACCCCGATAGTCGGTGTTGCCAAACAAGGTATCCTGGCCAGATACTATTTCGACGTTGGCTTCAGGAACCGGACGATTTAATGAATCCCTTACGGTACCATTCAATCTATTGTTGATTTGCCCGGAAACAGAAACAACCGTCAGCAGGTTGACCACTGTAAAAAGAAACAGAAAAATCCTATTCATCGGCAGCCCACAATTTGTGAATATAAAGGTACAATAGTTTTTAATCCCGATGATTTCTAACGTATGATGTCCTTATGCGAACATAATAAAAAATCTCTGTATATGACTATCTTTAAACCTGATAAGTTGGACTTCCACAAAAACAGGGCCTTTATAGGGGTTGATCAGATGATGACTTCGATTTAGCCTCTTTTGGCTGCTCAGGTTTAGGTCCTCTTTTATAGATGACAAGGCCATTTAAAAAATTACGAAGAATCTGATCACCACAAGGTTTGAAGTTAGGATGGTCATCGGCACGAAAAAAAGAACCCAGTTCGCTTTTGGTAATTTTAAAATTAACCAGTCCCATGATATTAATAATATCATCATTGGTTAACTGCAGCGCTACGCGCAATTTCTTAAAAATATCGTTATTGCTCATAATTTACAGTGCTACTTCTATCTTTACTTTTTTATTTTTTATCTTTTCATTAGACAAGGCCGAAAGTACCTTTCCTACCATTTTACGTTTTACGGCAACGTAAGAACTCTGGTCTTTCACTTCAATCAGGCCAACATCTTCTTTTTGTAATCCGCCTTTTTTCAGCAGTAAGCCAACTACATCAATTTTGTTCACTTTATCTTTTTTACCCGCTGCAATGTAGAGGGTTTGCCACTGGCTATCTTTTGGTAAATTATATTTCCCTTTTAGCTGCTCAACTTCCATATCATCACTTAAAAAAGGATATTTCTCTTCATCGGTAAGCATCAGATAAGCCGTTCCTTTAGCATTCATACGCGCTGTTCTGCCGTTACGGTGCACAAATGCATCGGCGGTGTAAGGAAGTTGATAGTGAATGATGCATTCAATCTCAGGGATATCCAATCCACGTGAAGCAAGATCTGTCGTAATTAATATTTTAATACTGCCGTTCCTGAATTTCAATAAAGCGCGTTCACGCTCATCCTGTTCCATACCACCATGAAAAATATCATGTGCAAGGTCCTTATCAATAAGTAAGTCGCTAATACGGTCAACGGTTTCCCTGTGGTTACAGAATATCAAAGTGGTTTTATCGCCAATCTTACAGATAAGGTCAAATAAGGTAGAAAGTTTATCTTCTGCCTGCGCTTTAACTACCTTCAGTTTTAAATCAGGAGACGATTTAATATCTTTCAAAAAGTTAATCTCCACAGCATTTTTAACACCTGTAAATGCAGGGATCGATTCCATGGCCGTCGCAGAAGTAAGAAAGCGTTGCTTAAGGGAAAGAAGCTTACGGATAATGTATTCCATATCTTCCTGGAAACCAAACTCCAGCGCTTTATCGAATTCATCAAGCACTAAAGTGGTGATGGTAGATTCATCAAAGTTTTCGTGCCTTAAATGGTAAGCGATACGACCGGGGGTACCAATTAATAACGCAGGGGGTTCCTCTAAATTATTGCGTTCTGTTTTTACGGCATGACCGCCGTAGCAGCAGTTGACTTTAAAACCAGTGCCCATCATTTTAAACACCTGTTCAATCTGTAAAGCCAGCTCACGAGAAGGCACAATAACTAAAGCCTGAACACCCTTAACTTTAGCATCCATTTGTTGAAAGATCGGTAATAAAAAGGCTAGTGTTTTACCTGAACCGGTTGGTGCAAGCAACAACACATCGTTTCCTTTTTTAGCTGCAGCTATTGCAGCTACCTGCATATCGTTTAAGGAAGCTATCTTTAGATTATCCAATATCTTTTCTACCGTCATGGCGCAAAGATAAGGTTATTCAGCTATTTAAATTCGGGAATTAAGGGTATTAAAATCTGAAGTACTTTTTCCTTAATCGTCTAAACGACCGGTTCAACGTATATTCCAGATTCATGAGCATCGTACCCCTACCCTCCATCCAGGTAGAAACATGCTTATTAACCTTTTTAACAGGTTCATATACCCGCTCATCTAATACTTCTAAATATTTAGCATTTGACCTGCTCTGCTGCATCAGGTAAAATTCATTGATTAGTTCTGTCTTCATGGGCATAAGATTTGATAAATAAATTAACGTTTTTCGCAAGTTTATGTTATAAACACCCGCAAAAAACCGGTATAAACACGTTATGATACAACAAAATGATAATTAGATTGTTCTTATTAAATAGATTTAAAACACTAGATGGAGAGACACACTTATCAAACAGGTATCATAGGAAACTGTGCTTTTCTGGCACATATTAATAAAAACACAAATGTAGATTGGCTTTGCTGGCCCAGATTCGACAGCTCTTTTGTATTCGGAGGTTTACTAGACAGTGAAAAAGGGGGCGAATTTTCTATCCGTCCACATGGGGAGTACAGCACAAAACAATATTACCTCGAAAATACGAATGTATTATGCACAGAAGTAACCAATCCGGAGGGAAGTTACCGCATTACCGATTTTGCGCCACGCTTCATGCAGTACGAACGTTACTATAAGCCGCTCATGTTTATTCGTAAAGTGGAAGTTATTAGCGGTAACCCTCGTATTAAGGTTAAATGCAGACCGGTCTATCATTACGGGGATACACAATTTGTGGGAAACCGTGGCAGCAACCATATCTTTTTTGAAGGCGGCGGCGAAAATATGCAGCTAAGCACTAACATTTCACTTAGTTACCTGGAAGATGAGCGCTACTTCGCACTTAATGAAACAAAATACCTGATTACTACCTTTGGCTACCGCCTGGAAGCACCGATTGAAAGTACAGCAGAGAAATTTCTTGAAAATACCATTAAATACTGGAGAACCTGGATCAAACACTCTACCATCGCCGGATTCTACCAAACACTGGTTATCCGCTCTTCACTGGTGCTTAAAATCCACCAGTATGAGGATACTGGCGCCATCATTGCCGCCAGCACCACAAGCTTACCTGAATCACCCGGCAGTACCCGTAACTGGGATTACCGCTTTTGCTGGATGCGTGATACCTACTATGTGATCACCGCGCTGAACCATATAGGCCATTTCGAAGAAATGGAGAAATACTTTAATTATATTACCGATATCTCCTTCCGCAATGACACACGTTACCAGCCCTTATTTGGTATTGCAGGTGAACGTGTGCTTACCGAACGGATTCTGCATAACCTCCATGGCTATTTAGGCGAAAAGCCTGTAAGGGTAGGAAACCAGGCTTATGAACATATTCAAAACGATATTTACGGACAGGTGCTCATCTCCATGTTGCCTTTATATAACGACAGGAGGTTTATCAACAATGAACGCCAGGATTCTTCACAATGGCTTGACTACCTGTTAAAGAAAATAGAGAATACCATCGATGAATTTGATGCCGGTATCTGGGAATTCCGCAACATTGCAAACATGCACTGTTACACCAACCTCTTTCAGTGGGCAGGTGCACAAGCGGCCCTGAAAATGGCAAAAACCATTGGCAATAAAGAGTATGAAGATCGCGCACAGCTGCTGATCGATAAAGCCGCGGCGCATATCGAAGCTTGTTACGATCCGGAAAGAAAAGTTTATAACCACGCTATAGGTTCCGAACATTTAGATGCAAGTACCCTGCAACTCATTTTAATGAATTACCTTGATCCTAACTCCCAGCGCGCGAAAGATCATTTGATTGCTTTAGAAAATGAACTAAAAGCAGAGAATGGACTGTTTTATCGCTATAAACATAGCGATGACTTCGGAAAGCCTAAAACTACGTTCCTCATCTGTGCCTTTTGGTATGTAGAAGCCCTGGCTTGTGTGGGCAGGTTAGACGACGCCATTCGTGAATTCAAGTCGCTCATTAAATATGGTAACCACTTACAATTGTTCAGTGAGGATGTGGATGAAAAAGACGGCAGCCAATGGGGCAATTTCCCCCAAGCCTATAGCCATGTTGGTTTGATGAATGCCGCACATCGCATAGCTATTAAATTAGACAAACCTATATTTCTATAAATTAAGTTTTACAATTGAAAAGGCCTCATCCGAAATATCGTGATGAGGCCTTTTCCAATTTACATTATTTTATTTTACACGCCAGCACCCAATTCTCCTAACATTATGCGTACTTCCTCAGGATTTCTAAGGTAATATTTAGCCGCCGAAATATTGCTGCCAACTTTTATGGTATATGCCGAATCTGGTAAAGCCTTAAAAATATCTTCGTCCGTATGGTCATCGCCCATGCCCAGAATGAAATCTACTTTCTGACCATGAAGCCAGTTTTGTGCTGCCTTGCCTTTATTAACTTCTATATTTTTAATTTCAATCACCTTATTACCTGGCATAATCTGCAAACCTTTGTCAACTACAATTAAACGCAGGTGATTAATTATTTCATTTACCCGCAATTCGCCTAAACCAGCTTCTACCCTGCGGTAATGCCATACCATGGAATAACTTTTATCTTCGATGAATGAACCAGGAGTTCTGTCGGTATATCGATCCAGCACCTCTCTCACTTCTTGTTTCCACTGGTCGGTAAGCAACGGTAAACTTTTCCATTCCTCTCCAGAATTTTTCTGCCACGCGCCATGTTCCGCAATCATGCCTACGTTTAAATGGCCAAACCATTGGTCTAGCGTTTCGTATTTACGCCCGCTAATAAGCACCACTTTGTTCTTTGGATCAGCAATCAACTGGTTAAGCAGCTTATATAGTTCTTCATCCGGGGAAGCTTTATCAATCACACTATTAAAGCCAACCAGTGTACCGTCGTAGTCTAGAAAAATATACCTGTGTTCAGCCTGGTTGTAGGCTAAATTAACCTGTTCCATAATTTGTGGAGACAGGTATTTTGTTAACAGCGACTGCTGCATTTCTTTTACTTCTTTCAATTTTGATATAAAATTTTTCACCCATAGGTGAATGTTATATTTTTTAACTACTGCGCGCATACTGGTCATGCGAGCTGTTTGTTCCTCAATAGGCATTTCCAGGGCCGTTACAATCGCACGCATCACGTCGCCTATGTTATTAGGATTAACCAAAATGGCGTCATTTAATTCTTTCGAAGCACCGGCCATCTCACTTAATATTAACACGCCGGTATTCGATGTTCTCGACGCTACATATTCTTTACTCACCAGGTTCATCCCATCACGCATCGGGTTTACTAAACAAACATCAGCTGCTGAGTAAAGCGCCGAAAGGAAATCAACAGAAAATGACCGGTAGAAATAATGAATAGGCAACCAGTCCATCGTTCGGTAATGCGCGTTAATGTTACCCACCATTTGATCAATACGGTCACGTAGTTCCTTGTACTGAGGCACGGTATCCCTCGATGGAACAACTACCATACACAAGGAAAGCCTGCCGATATATTTAGGCATGGTTTGCAATAACAACTCGTAAGCCTGTAAACGCTGGATAATTCCTTTACTATAATCTAAACGATCTATTGAAAGTATAATTTTTTCATTCTCACGGTGTTCTTTAAATGATTCTACATGCGCTTTAACCAGCGTTCGGTTACTTAGATTTTCAAACTTCTCGTCGTCTATACCCATTGGGAATGATTCGACTACAATCTGCCGCTCTTTACAGGTGATGACGTTATTTGCCGATTTGGCCGAGGTAAGCCTGGTTGTGGTACTCAGGAAGTGCCTTACATCATCAAAGGTGTGGAAACCGATTAAGTCGGCGCCTAATAATCCATTCAGAAGCTCCTCTCGCCAGGGAATTAACCTGAATATCTCATAAGATGGGAAAGGAATGTGCTGGAAAAAACCAATCGTAACATGAGGCTCCACAGCCCTGATCATTCCAGGCAACAGTAATAGCTGATAATCGTGTACCCACACAGTATCACCTTCCTGCAGCTTTGTGGCTACAACAGAGCGGAACTTTTCATTTACACTTTTA
>NZ_JAZQNU010000133.1:0-40255 GCF_045627485.1 Pedobacter sp.
ACCCTCGTATTGTTTCAAGGCCTGGATCAAGATGTTCACCGACTGGATGTCAAGGTGATTGGTAGGCTCATCGAGAATCAGAAAGTTTGAATCTGTGGTTAATGATTTCGCTAAAGCCACACGTGATTTCTCACCTCCGGATAATACACGGATTTTCTTGAACACATCATCACCAGTAAACAGAAAGCACCCAAGGATTGAGCGTAATTCTGTATCGGTATGTTTTGGTGCAAAAGCCTGCAGCTCTTCCAGGATACTGTTACCCAAGTGTAAAGACTCCAACTGGTGCTGTGCAAAGAAAGTAGTAGTTACGTTATGCCCGGTTTCACAGGTTCCATCAAAGCTTTCAACACCGGCAACAATACGCAATAAGGTAGATTTACCTTTACCATTGGCACCAATTAAAGCAATTTTGTCGCCTTTTTCGATTACGGCCTCGGCATTTTCCAGGATCTCTACATTCGGATAGCTCTTGTAGGCATTTTCAATGCGCACCACGTGGCGGCCCGAAGGTTTGGTAAATTTAAAGCTGAAGTTTACGGTTGGGTTATCATCGTCAACATCTTCCACACGCTCCATTTTATCCAGGGCTTTCATGCGCGATTGTGCCATTTTCGCCTTACTGGCTTTGGCACGGAAACGTTCAATCAGTCGTTCTTCCTGTTTAATTTTTGCCTGTTGATTTTTAAATTCTCCTTTTTGGATCTCTCCGCGTAATGATTTCTCTTCTACGTAAAAACTGTAGTTACCAGCATAAGCAGTAAGTTTCCCTTTTCTCGATTCTACGATGCGGTTAACCACCTTGTCTAGGAAGTACCTATCGTGAGATACGATCACAATGGCACCCTCAAAACTCATCAGGTAATTTTCCAGCCATTTAATGGAGGGTAAATCCATGTGGTTGGTAGGCTCATCCAGTAACAGGATATCCGGGGTTTGTAATAGAATTTTGGCCAGCATTACACGCATTCTCCAACCTCCGGAGAAGGTATCTAATGGGCGTTTCTGATCCTCTGTGCTGAAACCAAGACCTGCGAGGATCTCATTAGCACGGTATTCAATATTGTAACCATCTAAGGCTTCGAATTCTTGTTGTTTGTCGCTTAGTTTATTAAGAACATCTTCAGAATAGTCAGTTTCTAGTTTCTTTAGTAACTCTTCTATTTCATCGTGTAATTGATTCTGACGCTCAAAGGCTTCCATGGCCACATGTAAAATGGGATGGTGAGAATCGTAAGAAAGAAGATCCTGGTTTAAGTAACCAATTTTAAGATCTTTAGACATGGAGATCGAACCAGAAGAGGGTGCATATTCTCCGACAATTATTTTTAACAGGGTGGATTTTCCAGTTCCATTGGCCCCGATCAGGCCAACTCTGTCACCAGGTTTTATATGCCAGTTTGCTTCATCATATAAAGCTCTGGAGCCTATAAGGAAAGTTAAGTCGTTTATTGAAATCATGTGGCTGCAAAAATACGCTTTTTAGCTGCATTTTTTTGTTGAACGAAGGTAAGAAAAGGAGTATTTATCTTAAAAGTTTATTCAAGTACTTTGTGAACGGTTAAATGCTTCCTATCTTCGCCAAATGTATCGCTTAATTAAACCTATTTTTTTCCAGTTTGACCCTGAAAACGTCCATCACTTTGTGGTGCAGCGGTTAAAATGGTTTAACGATTATTTCCCATTTGGAAAAACCATTCTAAGGAGCAGTTTTGGTGTACATATCAAAGGATTGGAACGTGAGGTTTTCGGTATCAAGTTTAAAAACCCTGTAGGTTTAGCGGCAGGGTTCGATAAAAATGGTGAATACATAGAGGCATTAAGTAACCTTGGTTTCGGGTTTATTGAGGTAGGAACTGTTACCCCGTTGCCTCAACCAGGTAACGATAAACCGAGAATGTTTCGTTTGCAGGACGATAAAGCCCTGATAAACCGGATGGGTTTTAACAATAAAGGCGTTGATACCCTTGCCGAAAGATTGCGAATCCTGAAACAGAAAGATCCGACTTTAGTGGTTGGTGGTAATATCGGAAAGAATAAAAATACCCCAAATGAAGAGGCTGTAAACGACTATATTAAGTGTTTTGACCGTCTGTTTGATGTGGTAGATTATTTTGTGGTCAATGTAAGTTCACCAAATACACCAGGTTTAAGAGAACTGCAGGAAAAAGAACCATTAACATTACTGTTAAAAACATTGCAGGACCGAAATCATAAAAACGGTATCAGCAGACCTATCCTGTTAAAGATAGCACCGGATTTAACTAACGAGCAGCTTAATGATATTGTGGATATTGTGCAAACCACAGGCATTGCCGGAATTATTGCTACAAATACAACGATTGACAGGGATGGTTTGTATACACCAGAGAAGATTAGTAAGGAAGCGGGTGGTTTAAGTGGTAAACCCCTGGCTAAACGCTCTACGGAAGTGATCAGGTATTTATCTGAACGTTCTAAAGGATCTTTTCCAATAATAGGCGTTGGTGGAATTCATTCGGCAGAAGATGCCAAAGAGAAATTGGCTGCAGGCGCTTCCCTGGTTCAAATTTATACCGGCTTTATTTATGAAGGGCCGGGGATTATTAAAAATATTTGTAAGGGTTTACTATCCTAATTGTTCTATTATAAAGTACATCATTATTAGTTTCGAGCCAATGGCGATGATCTATTAAAAGAAATTTAAAAGGGTCACTTCAATACGAAGTGACCCTTTTAAAGTTAATATCCCTCGTTTTGTACGAGGCTTTCATTCGCATCAGTTTCACGTTGTGGTATTGGAAGCACTAACCTTGGTGAGTTCCAGGCGATATTGCCAATATTCGTTTGGGTTCTTTTTGCATCATGTAAAGCGAAACCCTCAAAAGCCAATTCTCTTCGGCGTTCCTGCAGAATATCGGCCAGGGAAGCAGAGGTGGTTGTTAAGCCTGCCCTGTTTCGAACCATCTGCAAATCTTCCAGAGGTGTTACGCCACCAATTGGTGCTGCGGGGGCCAGGCGAACATTGCATTCAGCCCTGATCAGGTACATTTCTGCAAGCCTGATGATGGATACGTTTCCATATTGATTGGCAAATTTACTGGTAAACAGATCTCCGTCATCATAAAAGCTTTGTCTGCGCTGGTCGTTGGCGGTGTAATTTGCGTTAATCCAAGCCTGGGAGATGGCGGCGTCACCGCGTCCACCATAGGTAGAGGAGCCATAGAACTCATTGAAGCCATTAAAGCCAGTTAAGTTGGTTACCTGCATGGCAAAAATATCTTCAACGGTATTGCCACCGGGCTGGGCTGGACTACCGGCCGCTGGTACGGTAGGGAAAGCCTGCAGGTAAGTCCTGGCTAGTGTATAGTTGCCGGATTTGATTACCCTGTCGGCAGCCCGCGCAGCTTCGGCATAATTTCCCATTTGCAGGTATATTCTTGCTAACATGGCTGCTGCGGCATATTTGGTGGCAAAGAATCCATTGGTTTCAGGAAGATCGGCTTCCGCTTCAGTCAGGTCTGTAATGGCTTGCTGGTAGGCTTGTTGTACTGTTCCGCGGCCTACAAAATTGTCCTTCGTTACTGAAGTGGTGGGTGTTAGCACGATTGGAACACCGAGATTTACGGACGGATCGCCATCGTTATACGCTTTTCCAAATAACCTCACCAGGTCAAAGTATGCCGAACCCCTGATGAATTTCGCTTCTCCCTGAATGCGGTTACGTTTGGCTTCGTCTACTTTATCAATCGCGCTGAGTACGTTGTTCACATCATTAATGGTGCTGTAGCCATCTCTCCAGATGTTACTGACAAAACCGTTGGTTTTCAGGATCGACTTGTTTATAGTCTGGGTTAGCTCTTCGTAAGTTCCACTCCATTCAATAGCGTTGGTATTGGCAAGGAAATCGGCTATTAAAAATGGGCGACCGCCATAGAAATTGGCGCCACCAAGGTCGGCATAGGAGCCAATCAGCGCTACTTCCACGTCTTTAGAAGTAATCAGTGCCTCACCCTGTTCGATGGTGTCAACAGGTTCGATGTCAAGCGGCTTTTTACAGGCGGCCAGTGTAATCAGGAGCAGGGAAATAAATAGGATATGATATATATTTTTCATCTTGTTTAGTTTAGGGTTAAAGGCCAATGTTAATACCAAAAGAGATTACCCGGGCTTGAGGTGCGGAATAAAAATCTACACCCTGGTTGATGTTTGTACTTTGAAAATCTGCATTTACTTCAGGATCCCAGCCATCGTACCCCGTAATCGTGAGCAAGTTTTGGCCAGTAGCAAAGATTCGCAGTTTGCTTAACTTCAATTTGTTTAATGCCGATGAGGGCAGGTTGTATCCTAATGTTAATGTCTTTAAACGAATGTAGGATCCATCTGATAAATACCTGGTAGAGGTGCCTACCCCGTTGCCATAACCCAATCGAGGTTCCGGCACATCGGTAATTTGTCCGGGTCTGTCCCAATAATTGATCTGATCAGCAGTCTGGTTATCATATCCGTTTGATCCATTGGCACTCATATAAGTTCCGCCACTGTTGAAGATTTTGTTGCCTTCCACGCCCTGGAAGAAGATGCCCAGGTCGAAGTTTTTAAAGGAAAGATTGTTGTTGAGGCCAAAAATATATCTAGGATTAGGGTTGCCGGCAAAGATTCTTTCCACCTCGTTGATGTTATTGGTAGTGCCGCGGTTAGCGCTGCCATCGGCCTGCGGTGTATTTAAGTAATATAAAGCATCGCCATTGGCTGGATCAACTCCTGCATATTCAGGCATGTAAAATACCCCGATAGGCTGGCCTTCAATGGCGGCGTTAATCTCATTGCTATTTAACACCTGGCCACCCAAATCAGTGATTTTATTTTTATTGAATGCACCTGTAAAGGTGGTGTTCCATTTCAATGCACCCGTGAGGTTTTCGGTAGTGATGGCCAATTCAAAACCTGTATTGGTCAGTTCACCTAAGTTCTGGGTAATAATCGAGAAACCAGTAGTATGTGGAACCGGGGTATCCAATAGCAAGTCGGAGGTTTTTTTCTGGTAGTAGTCAAAGGATCCGGAGATGCGGTTAGTAAAAATACCAAAGTCCAGACCCAGGTCAAGCTGAGTGGTTTTTTCCCAGGTTAAATCTGGATTGGCTATTTGCAAGGGGCGCTGCCCAGGCAAACCTCCGTAGGCACCAGTACCGTTGAAGAGGCCACGGGCAGAATAATTTCCGATTTCTGCATTTCCGGTTAAACCATAACTCGCTCTAAGTTTTAACAGACTTACGGTCTCACTGCTATTTAGAAAGTTTTCTTCAGATAAAATCCAGCCTACAGAACCTGCGGGGAAGATTCCGTAGCGGTGGTTACTACCAAATCGGGAGGAACCATCGGCCCTGGCACTGAAGCTTAAAAGATAGCGTTCGTTGTACCGGTAGTTTGCGCGGAAGAAGTAGGATAAGAAACTATAGGCATTTTCATTACTGGTGGCCACCACTTTTGTTGCCGCACTTCCCAGTTTTTTATAAGCATCACTAGGAAAGTCAGAACCTTCAATGGTGCTGTATTTTGTGGTTACTTTTTGATAACTGGTTCCCAACACCGCATCAAAAACACTTTTTTCGCCTAAAGTGGCGTTATAGCTCAGGAAGTTGTTGGTATTGGAATTGATAACATAGGTGGAAACATTTTCACCATAACCATTAGCTGTTCCTGTGTTTCTAAAAGTTAAAGAGCCGTAATAAGCCTCTTCATTTTGATTCAGGTTGTCTATGGAGAAGTCGCTGGTAAATTTCAGCCCCCTTGCCAGGTTTACATTGGCAAATGCTTTACCGATTGTTCTGTACACGGTTGCTTTATAAAAGGCATTATCGATGCTCAGAAATGGATTGTAATAAAGGGGGAAGTTAGATGCCTCGCCGGGCAAACTTCCACTTATTAAACCAGTTCTAGGATCAATGAAAGGAGTAATGGGCGAAATGGCCACAGCTTGCAAAGGGGTGGAGAAGGCGTTATCATTTGACAAGCGGTTGTTTATACTGTTGGCAAAGTTGAGGTTCATGCCTACCTCTATAAAACTATTGGCCTGGTGGGTAAGGTTTAACCGGCCGCTGTAGCGTTTATAACTATTTCCAACCAAAATCCCGTCCTGGTCCAAGAGCTGCCCGCCCATATAAAACTTGGTTTTTTCACTTCCCCCGGTAAGGTTCAGGTCATATTGTTGGGTAAGGGGATTTTCCTGGAAAGCCGCGGCTTCCCAGTTTGAATTGACCCGAAAGGTTTGGTAATCATCGTTGCCTGCAGAATACCTTCTTAACCGGTTCTCCACAATGGAGCTGTAATCATCAAGCGCTTCCTCCAGCGTTTCGTAATCGCCGAACAGGAAGTCCTGATTGGCAGCACCCTGGCCTGCCCGACGCATCAGTTGTACGTATTGTTCAGCATTTAGGAACTCCCTGTGGCGGGTAGGGGAGTTTATGCCTGCCAGTACATTGAAGTTAATGGTGGTTTTCCCTGATTTACCTTGTTTGGTGGTGATCAGGACCACACCATTAGATGCCCTGGCGCCGTAAATGGCCGAAGCCGATGCATCCTTTAACACCTCAATAGACTCGATATCATTGGTGTTAATATCTGCAAGTGGGTTTGTGGGTGCCGAGGTGCTGGATAAACTGTTGGACACAATAGGAATTCCATCAACAACATATAAAGGTTCAGTGCCCGCGGTTACCGATGCGGCACCCCTTACCCGAACGGTAATACCCTGGCCAAGTTTCCCATTCTGTGAAGCAATCATGACGCCGCTGGCTTTCCCTTGCAGGGCAGATTCAAAACTAGTAACTGGCAGGTTTTCCAATTCATCAGACTTTACCTGCGCTACCGCTCCGGTTACGTTTCGTCGAACCTGGGTGCCATAACCAACAACAACCACTTCTGATAAATCCTGGTTGTCTTCTTCTAAAACCACGTTAATGGTGGAGGTTGTTATTGGTACTTCCTGGGTTTTAAAAGAAATGTAGCTAAAAATTAAAGTTTGTGCACTTTGTGGGATGGTGATTTGATAGTTTCCGCTGGCATTGGTCTGTGTGGCGCTGGAATTGGGTCCTTTTGCCACAACGCTTACCCCAGAAATGGGATTTCCGTCTGTTGAGGTGACTTTTCCGCTAATTACCCTGGTTTGACCATAGGCAATTGTCATTATACCCAGAGATATAATGAAAAAAATGAGTACTTTTTTCATCAAATAGTCGAATTAAGTGATTGGTTTGGTTGATTTTAATCCAAATTAATCAAAAATTACGACAACTTTTAGTTGTATGACGAAAATACAGACGGTAAAATGTTATTTTTTAGGGATTTATTTGTTTTAAACACTTTAAATGGTATATTTTTTTAAAAATGTGTAGGTGTGAAGGGGATGTTTATACAAGTTGGTGGTTTATGCATTAACTTCCTTGCGCTGATTGTTTGTATTATTGTATTGTTCGGGATGTTTTGGGCCATAATAGGTGCCAGTATTATTTCGGAAACAGACTAATATCATCTTATATTAATTACCTATATAAATAATTATGATATCTAACAAAAATATTGAGTTCGATGACCTTTTTTATAAGGTAGCCACAAACAACTTTTCCCTTGAGTATTTGAAAAAGGTGGAATTATTTTATCCTAAATTTTCAGGAAGTGATAATTTTAACGAGATCAAATATAAATGTGAAAATCTATTGAGTGCAATTTATTTCATGAATACCATGGATGAAAAATCGCTTCAGATAGACTTAGATCTCCTTCAAAGCTCCAGTCCATATTTAAATGATTATTCGGTTATTCTTAGAGCAATAAAGACGAGCGAAGAATTGGGAAGAACAATGGAGGTAGTACCATATGCGAATTTTTTTTTGGAAGATAAACACGATAACTGGTCATGTAAACTTCCTTTGCTCTTCTGGTATACCAAAGTCAATCCAAATGGCGAAAGTGGCTCTTTTAGTGCGTTTGAATTACTTTTGTCCAGCATAGAAGAAAGAATGGGTGTAAAAGTTGACAATTCACTTTCTTTTGTTGATCGTGTTGAATATTTATATAAAGAATTTCGAAGAGGTAGTGAAGACTTACATAACTTTAAAGTAGCCTATGCCAAGGCTCCGGCAGAACAAAAGGATACGCTCTTAAGCGATTATTTGACGACTGAAAAAGTGGGATTCTATAGAGATCAAGTAATTAAGACTTATCAGAAGAAAAATTCAATATTTTAATGTATTCCCACTATTTAGAATTGTTAAAAATAAGCTCCTGATTTCTTTTGTATTCTCGGTAAAAGCGGTAAGTTTGCGTAATCTTTAATCAGTCTAAATAAGTGTGCCTGTATTTTCTAAGAGTTTCAGCGATTTCTTCTTTAAAATCGCCCTCGTACTGAGCCTAATTTTTTCTTTCTTAGCTATGCCAAATGTTGGATATTCCCAACAGAACGACGTTACCTTAAAAGGAAATGTTAATGATAACACTCAGAGAGGCGTGGATTCTCTGGTGGTTATTGCTAAAGGCGTAAAGACTTTTACCACATATACTGATGCTAAGGGTAAATTCAATTTTGGTCTTGTTCCACAAGGAAACTATCAAATTACGATATCCCATATTAACTTTAAGAATTACCATAGTTCGATTTACCTAAATACAGATAAACATTTAAACATTAATCTGGAAAGTACCAATAGGGTGCTGAATGAAGTCTATATTACTGCTTCAGAAGCTCGGGGATTAACCAGTACATCGGTTATTGACCGCAAGGCGATGCAACATTTACAACCTTCCAGTTTTACCGATTTGTTAGAGCTGTTGCCGGGTGGTCGCTCCGTAGATCCTAACCTAACGGGGATGAACCAAATCAGGTTAAGGGAGGCTAGAAATTCCAATGGTAGTGCAGTACAAAATAGTGATTACGACATTAGTTCTTTAGGTACCGCTTTTTTAATTGATGGGGCACCTATTAATACGTCTGCTAATTTGCAGAACTCGAGTGTTTTTACGCAAACGGATCCAAATTACTATAGGAATTCTGTAAATAAAGGAGTAGACATGCGCTCTTTGTCGACCGATCAAATAGAGAGGGTAGAAGTTGTAAGGGGCATTCCATCGGTGGAATATGGTGATTTAACCAGTGGCTTAATTAAAGTTATTCGTAAAAAAGGGGCGTCTCCGTATTCCTTTAGAATCAAGACTGATGGTTTCAGTAAGCTTTATTCAGTAAGTAAAGGATTTACCATTCCAGAGAAAAACTTAATGGTGAATGCGGATCTGGATTTTCTGAACTCTAAGGCAGACCCAACAAGTAATTTTGAAAACTACAAAAGAATCAATGCTTCTTTACGTGCGGAAAAATATTGGGATAATAGCGTTCGCAAGTTAACCTGGAATACCGCATTTGATTATGGAACTAACGTTGATAACCAACGTACCGACCCTGATAATGGTTATGCCTTAACGGATTCTTACAAATCGACATTCAATAGTTACGCTTTATCAAATACCTTAAGGGGTGATTTTCACGCAAAAAATTCCTTTTTTAAATCTTTTGAAATCGCCACCAGATTCTCGTACCAAAAAGATCGTATAGAATCTGTAAAATGGGTGCAAGCCAGGTCGGTAACCGTATTATTTAATTCTTTGGAAGCAGGTGCACATGATGCCTCATACCTAACACCTAGTTATGCGTCGGAATTGCTTGTTGATGGGCAACCTTTGAATGCATTTATAAAAGGAAAAGTAAATTTGGGTTTCAACATTGCAGCGTTTAGGCATAAGGTAGTATTAGGTTTTGAAACTAATTATAGTAAAAACCTTGGCGATGGGCAAATTTACGATCTCGACTATCCACCAACCGCAACGATTAGCATCAGACCCAGGGCATATCATGATATTCCTGGAATGCTGAACCAAGCTTTTTTTGCAGAGGATTTGATCATCTTAAAAGCGAACAAACATGTGTTTGACCTGGCTCTTGGTTTAAGGGGCATGAGTTTTTTAGGTATGAACCAACAATATACCATTGCAAATAAATTTTATTTAGACCCACGCGCAAACTTAAAATGGACCCTTCCTGAAATATCGGTGGGCGATGACCAATTGGTGATGAGCTTCGGTGCAGGTTACGGTTTACACACCAAGATGCCAACTTTACATCAGCTTTATCCTGAAAAGGACTATCAGGATATCGTGCAATTAAATTACTACCACAACAATCCTGAATTTAGAAAAGCGAATGTGATTACTTACATCACGGATAGAACAAATTTTGATCTAATGCCAGCTGTGAACAAGAAGTTTGAACTGAATACCGATGTTGAATTAAATGGCAATAGGCTTACCCTGACTTATTTTAATGAAAGACTTAATGATGGTTTCAGAAGCACTACTTATGCTCAGCGATTAGATCACAAAAAATATGACAACAGTTCTGTGGATGCGGCCACGTTAGCTTCGGCACCTTCTATAGGCGATTTTGATTATACAGATGCCAGTCAATTCTATTCTTATTCCACAACTACAAACGGCAGTACCTTAAATAAGGAAGGGGTAGAAATGCAGTTTTCTTCACCTCGTTTACCTGGAATCAATACCCGTTTCAGATTAGATGGAGCATGGTTTAAATCTACATATATCAATACCTTTCCCTTTTATAAACCTATCACAGCCACTGCTGTGACTGATGGAAAAGTGCTTCAGTATATTGGGTATTATAATGACACCGATGGCTATAATCTTCAGCAATTAAATACTAACCTTACTATTGACAGTTACTTGCCTAAACTTGGTTTAATCTTATCGACCTCTTTACAAAATCTCTGGTTTAGCAGTAAGCAAAACGATTTTAAATCGGGAACCCCAGTTTCTTATATTGGCATTGATGGTATAGAAAAACCCTATACCGAAAAAAGTGCCATAGATCCCAACCTTAACCACCTTAAATATTCTTATGCGCCTTCCTTATTTAGGAAAGTAACGGTGCCTATTGATTTGCAGGTGAATTTTAAAGCAACAAAAGAATTTAAGAAAAAAGCATCCATTTCCATGTTTGTGAACAGGCTTTTTACGTACACACCTGACTATACCACCAATGGGGTAACTGTAGTTAGACAAGGTTTTAATAGCCCTTATTTCGGAATAGAATTAAATGTAACACTATAATCAAAAACCAAAACATAACAAATGAAACCATTAAAACTTACAGTCCTTTGCCTTAGCTTATTTTGCGTGCTTTTTTTTAGTGCATGTAAGAAAAACGAACTATTAACAACAAAACAAACGGAGGTTACGATTGCTTTTACTGACCCCAAAGACATTTCCAATGTTATTTTATCTAATACACAAATTGTATTTAAAGAGAT
This sequence comes from Pedobacter sp., assembly GCF_045627485.1. Taxonomy (GTDB): domain Bacteria; phylum Bacteroidota; class Bacteroidia; order Sphingobacteriales; family Sphingobacteriaceae; genus Pedobacter. The sequence continues at coordinate 11,355 of NZ_JAZQNU010000133.1, forward strand.
CAATAGTGGCACTACAACCAGCTTCAAAGTAGAAACTGGTAAATCCTTAAATATTCAATTACCTGAAGGATCATACGATGTGAGTTTAGATGGAGATATTGATTATGTTGATGGAACCGAAAAACTTAAAGATAAAGTTAGTGGCTATAAACAAGGTTTGCTATTGAGTGGATCCAGTGCCAATTTTACCCTGCCATTGTTTATTTCTCATGCGAAAGCAGATTTCGTTATTAAGGAAGTGTTTTTCACGGGTACAGTTACGCCAGAATCTAAAGCCTATAATGGTGATAAGTATTTCATCATTTACAATAACTCCAATGAAACATTATATGCTGATGGATTGGTTATTGCTGAGGCTGCATTTTTATCTATTACAAAAAGAGAATATACGCCAGATGTAATGTCGGAGGCTTTTTCTGCAGGTTCCTTAATGCTGATACCAGGTGATGGTAAAAATTACCCTGTGTTACCTGGTAAGCAAATCGTTGTTGCAAACAATGCTATTAACCACCTGGAATATAATGTGAACTCATTAGACTTGAGTAATGCAGATTTTGAAATTCCATTGCTTGCTAGCATCAATGTGGATAATCCGCAAGTTACCGATTTAATAGGCATTACTTCTTCGATGACGATGCACAACCGTGGTTTCAAAAGTTATGTATTGGCTCGTCTGGCAAAAGATCAAACTGTTGATGGCTTTAAAAAAGATAACTTCTACACCTATGGATATGTAAATGCAGCAGGAAATATTTCAAATTCTACAGCCTACAAAATTCCAAATACACAGATTATTGATGCTGTTAACTTATCGATCCCTTCTGGTTATCAGTGGATTCTTACGGATCCTTCTTTAGATAAAGGATATAGCTACTGCGGAAAAGTTGATCAGGATGCTTCCCGTTATGGCAAAAGTGTTCGCCGTAAAGTTAGTGCCACTGTTGACGGCCGCGATATTTTAAAAGATACCAACAACTCTACCTTAGATTTTGAAGCAGAATCGAAGCCTTCTCTAATGAAATAATTAATGCAATTGCAAAAAATAATATTATCATTAGTATTTCTGGGTATAGGCCAAACCTATGCCCAGGATACTACTTTTAGGCAAGGCCGTTTGAAGGAGCAGTTTTCGCCAGTTACAGCCATTTCTGATGAAGTCTACAGCAACCCTGCTTTAAGGCCTTATCAACGGAACCTAGGCTTTTCTCTTTTATCGGCTACTTATGCCGATGAAAACCAAGATCTTTACCTGCAGCAAAAAGGCAGCGGTGAAAAAGGGTATAGTATCAATTCTGAGACTTATATTAAGCAGCGCCCAGACCTTACTTTATGGGGAAAGGCTTATTATAAAAATAATAAAATCAAAGCGGTAAAGTTTAACGAATCTTCCGACTTTGACATGATTTATCCTTATGTGATGGCGGATACTGTAGGTGGTGACATGAATTCAGAGACTTATTTCTTTGAAGGTGGACTAGCAAAAAAAGCAGGTGCATATATATTGGGTCTGGATGCCGGTTATCGGGGTGTACAGGCTTTTAGAGATGTAGATCCGAGGCCATTAAACATTAGTTCTGAGATTAATCTCAACCTTTCTATATCTCGGCAAATCAACTCCGATTATGCATTAGCTTTCGACTTGAAAGGTCAAAAATATACACAAAAGAATGAACTGGAGTTTGTAAGTGAACTCGGTTCTCCATTGATTTATCACGATGCTGGTTTAGGTGTCTACAATATGCTATTGGCTGGCGAAAGAGACAAAGCTTATTATAATGGTAAAAATTATGCTGCCGAATTTTCACTGGCGCCAGTAACACAAAAGGGGCTGTTTGCACAAATAGGTTATCAAAAATTTATGCTCGACAAAGTATTGTACGGCATTGCTTATCCGATTTCGGCAATTGATGAGTATACGTATCGGGCAAGTTTCGGTTACCTCAACAAGAATAAGGATCAACAATTCATAATCAGGATGGAAGCTTCTACCGCAACCCGCAATGGTACTGAAGCTAAATTTAACAATAAAGATGTAGAGACTTCTGTTCAGAAAATATCTGAAGACATCAGGTTCGTCAATGACAATTTAACCTTAAAATTGCATACTGTGTATGGTAAAACAACCGGCAACTTCGATTGGTTTATCGGTGCTGATGGCCGATTTTTAACAAATAACCAGCAATATGTTGATCCCACGCGATATTTGGATTATAGTTACCTGCAAATTGGATTAAATTTAACCGGTGTTAAATATGTGAAAAACAGTGCTTATAGTGCAAGGTTTGATGTGCAGAAAACTGAAATGCTAGAGCGTAATTTTTATTGGAATAGCATCAACACCCAAACTGCCCTCTACACTATGCTAAACAGCAATTTTACCTATCTTAGCGCCTCGAGTATGACCTATGCCGGTTACTTAAAAGCCGATTTTCCTTTGTCTGAAAAATTGGCCTGTTATGTTAAGGCAGAAGGTAATTATACCACTACAATTAATAGGAAATACTTTGGCATCACGGCCGGGTTTTCATTTTAAAGGATAAACATGAAAAGAATTTTTAGTATTTCAGCTGTTCTCGCTGTGTTTGTTATTAGTACAGCTTTTGTAGATGAAATCGACCTACTTGCCTTACGTAAACAATATGAAAAGCCTATCGCACAATGGCCAAAACCGACAATCGATGAGGGTATAGATTTCCAGGAATTTAAATCCTTGGCTAAAGTTGATTCCAGCTACTTTACAACCATGGCACAGCCTAAAGTTAAACTGGGTAAGTTGTTGTTTTTTGATCCCTTGTTATCCAGTTCGAGTCAGGTATCCTGCAGCAGTTGTCACGATCCTCAAATGTCTTTTGGAGATAAACGCTCCGTATCATTGGGTACTGATCATCTTACAGGTTCCAGAAACACGCCTAGCTTATTAAATGTGGCAAAAAGAAAGTCGTTATTTTGGGATGGCAGGGCTGGGACTTTACAAGAGCAGGCCATAATCCCTTTGGCTACACCACATGAAATGGCGATGGACACTAAGCTATTGGGTGAGAAATTAGGTAAAATTAAAGCCTATGTAGCGTTATTTAAAGATGCCTATGGCACCGAAACTATTACGATTGAAAATATTACAGATGCTTTGGCAAAGTTTCAGGAAACGTTAGTTAGCCGGAGGAGTCGTTTTGATCGTTTCCTTGACGGGGAATATAAAGCGCTGACAGATCAGGAAATTCACGGCATGCACTTGTTTAGAACAAAGGCACGTTGTATGAACTGTCACAACGGAGAATTCTTAACCGACGAGAGTTTCCATAACATTGGTCTTACTTATTATAAACGTAAGTATAATGATTTAGGTAGATACGAGGTTACAAAAGATCCGAAAGATGTTGGGAAGTTTAAAACTCCTTCACTGAGAGATGTGATGAATAACAATCCATGGATGCACAACGGCCTTTTTGATAACATTACAGGGGTAGTGAACCTTTATAACAGCGGTATGCATATGATTGACCCAACGCCTGAGCAAAAGGCTAAAGATCCTTTGTATCCACAGACAGACCCAATTTTACAGAAACTAAACCTTAGTCGTGACGAGATTCAGGCTGTTGTGGCTTTCATGAATGCCATAACTGCTACTCAATATAAAATGCCGAGACCAGAATTGGTTAGAGATAAAAAATAAGCTTTAATTTATTTATAAAGCCCTCAATAGTGATGAACTTTTGAGGGCTTTTTTGTGCCTTACGTTTTGATCCTATTTAACTTGTGAAAGCACATAGTGGATAAAAAAAAAGACCGCATCATCATGATGCGGTCTCTAAAATGTTTTTAACAGTGCTTATGACTGAGCAGAAAGCTTAGCCAAAATTGCGTTGTTGATAGCTAACTGATCTGTAGTAGATTGTCTTGAACGGCTTCCCAATTCAAGGTTTGTAGCTAATTTCAACGTTTTAACTTCTTGACGTGAAGTATTTTTATTTTTTCTGTCTTTTCTTTTTAATCTGGTAACTGCCATGGTCTTATACCTTTGTTTTTTTAATTTATAATAAATCTGGAGGTCGAGAGCGGATTCGAACCGCTGTACGAGGTTTTGCAGACCTCTGCCTAGCCACTCGGCCACTCGACCCTATTGGATTCAGGACTGCAAAAATAGCAATTATAAGTTATTATGCAATTTATTAAATAATATTTCTGCTTATCTCTGAACAAAAGATGCCCGCAGAGATGGCAACATTCAGAGACTCAGCCTTTCCAATACGAGGAATGGTGACTGGATGCTGAATAAAATTTATTACATCTCCACTAATTCCTTGTCCTTCATTACCTAGAATGAGTAAACCTTCGGCCCCAAAATTCGTTTGATAAATACTTTTTCCTTCTAATAGCGCGCCGTATATGGGCACTTTTACCTTCGGAAGCACTTCCATCAGATTCTCATAATAAATATTTACGCGGGGTAGCGAGCCCATGGTAGCTTGTATAGTTTTAGGGTTATAGCAATCGGCTGTGTTTAAAGAGCAGATGATATTTTTAAAGCCGAACCAATCTGCAGTTCTGATGATCGTACCCAGGTTGCCCGGATCCTGTACACCATCTAACATTAGAGAGAAGCAATTTTTCAATAATTCTGGGTTGAATGGTGTCGCTTTGGGCTGTCTTACCAGGGCAAGTATCCCTTGTGGCGCCTGTAAAGTACTAATCTTATCTAATTCGGCGTTGTTTACTTCAAATAACTTTATATTTGAAGCTAAAGTTGGTAGTAAAGATTTATATTCGGCCAAATAATAGATGCTATGTAGCTGGTAGTTAGAAGGAATAAACTCTAATATAGATTTAATCCCTTCTATGATAAAAATCCCATTTTCTTTACGGTACTTTTTTTGATGTAATGATTTTATAAAACTTATTTGTGATTTTGAAAGCATACCCTGATTATAAAAAGAAGACCCTTTTTCCTGCAATATTACTATTTATTATTCTTTTTGTTGCTTCCTGTTCATCCACTAAGTATATCGAAAATTACCAGTCCGTTGTAAAAAAGGTAGAAATAGACAGCGTGCCAGATCAATTTAAGGAAGAAGTACGCAATTATGTTCAGAAGGATATTCGCCCTGCACCTAAACTTGGAATAAATGTAGGATTATATAATCTTTTTTATGGATTGTTTAAAATTAAATCAATTGGAAATCCAGCGCCAATATTAGATAGCACACTTGTTGATATTTCAAGGGTACAGATTGAGAAATTCCTTCAAAGCAAGGGCTATTTTAATGCCAAGGTTAAATCTGATATTAAAGTAGAAAAACAACGGGCATCAATATTATTCAGTGCCACACCAGGTCCGGCATTTTATGTAAATCAATTAACTTTTGATGTCAAGGATTCCGTTTTAAAAGAGATTTATTTTAGAACTAAACCTTCTTACTCTCATATTCATGTAGGCATGCAATATGACGATGATTCTTTAGCCTATGAACGCGATAAACTTTATGAGGTAGCTAAGCAAAACGGGTACTATGATTTTGTTAGGCCATATATTAAATATGTGGTGGATTCTAACCTGAATGACAGTAAAGCCAATATTGCACTTATAGTAGATAACCCTGAAGACAAATTATTTCATCCACGTTACACCATCGGGGAGACTAATATTATTATCGCCCCAAATTCTGATGGTTTCCCCGATTCTATCCCTTTAAACCCTCGGGTTATCAGGCAAATAAGGTATACCGATATGGCTAAACGTTTTCGCAGGAACCCAATTGTGCGTTACGACTTCATTAAAGCGGGGGAGTTTTATAACAGTACTATGGAAGACATTACCTATAGCCGCCTGTATGAACTCAATGTATTCAAAAACGTAAAAATTGATTACCAAAAAGCAAAAGACAGCTCATTGGTGGTAGATCCTATCATTAGGCTCATTCCTCAAAAAAAAATGAGCAATCGGATAGAAGGTGAAATTCCTTTTAATGCTGGTACAGTAGGTTTTACACTGAGTAATACTTATACCAATAATAACTTGTTCAGGGGGGCAGAGCGATTTGAGTTCCAGATAAAAGGGGGATTACAATCCCGGCTCGGACAAGGGGGCTCGTTGTTCAGTGATGTTTATCAGCGTGATTTCTCCGTGAGTGCTAACCTCGCTGTTCCACGTTTGATATTACCCTTTGATATCCCCATGATGGGTAAAAATGGGATGCCTTTTACTACCTTCTCTACAAGTTATGTATATGCATTACAAAAGGATTTTTTTGTGCGCCGGGTGTTCCTGAATTCGGTTACTTACGATTGGTTTGAAACAAGATCAAAACTACACTCATTTACGCCTTTAAATTTTGAGTATAGGTTTGGGGGGTTATTGTTGGTAACTGATGGGCCAGATTCTGTACAAAATGAAATTAATAAAGAGCTGATCAAGAATAACGAGTATAATTTATTATTACTTGGTCGTAAAGATATTACGCTTGGTATTAAATATACATATACGCTAAATCAGAATAAACTATTAAGCCCGGGAAGCTTTATTTATTTCCGTGGGAATATAGATATGGCAGGAAACCTGCTTGACGGTATCACCCGTTTGTTGGGCAAGCATAAGAATACAGCGGATGGAAGTCCGGCAACCGTGTTGGGCTTGCCTTACAATCAATACATCAGGCCAGAGGTTGATGTACGGTGGTATAAAAGCCTGGGCCAGGATAAACAGTTTGTGGCCAGGCTAAACGCAGGAGTAGGATATGCTTATGGTAATTCTGATGCAATGCCCTTTGAGAAATTATTTTTTGCAGGTGGATCCAGTGGCGTAAGGGCATGGCAGGCAAGAACACTTGGTCCGGGTAATTATAACCGAGGTGTACGTTTAACTTCAGAAGAAACAAGAAGAACATTCTTTGGTTTAGATCAGCTAGGCCAGATGCATATTGAGACTAACCTTGAATACCGTTATAAATTGCTCAATAATTTTTTAGGTGCTAAACTAAAAGGAGCTGTTTTTTTAGATGCAGGAAATGTGTGGAACATATCGCGAGGAAACCCCTTCCCAGAAACTTATTTCGACTTTAAAAAGGTATTAAACCAAATTGGTGTTGGAACAGGAGTTGGTTTGCGTTATGATGTAGAGTATTTTGTATTCCGCTTTGATATCGGCTTAAAATTAAAAGATCCACAGTTCGTGGGATCTGACCAATGGGTGATCCGTAAGTTTTTAAGTGGAGCCGAGCAATTTAAAGCGGATTATAAGGTTACCCATAGTCCGGAGTCATATCGTTTTGTGCAGTACAATTTTGGGATCGGACTGCCTTTCTAAAACATCATTTTTAGGGTATCGAACAGGGTTTCAAATAATGTACCCAGGTCTAATCCATTGCTGTGGTTAAAATAAACAAACACTGCAAGAATGATAATTGCAATGATGATGAGTTTACGAAACAGGAAAGCAACAACAATAACCAATAGCGGAAATAAAATCAAGGCAATGGCATTGATTACATAAGGTGTGAGGGTGCCGTCTTTTTTATGAACAAAAATTAGTTTACTGTGTGTGCCCTTGTCGTTTAGGTGTTTGATGTAAACGAAGGTGGATCTTTCCAGCTGCAAAGGTAATATAGCTACCCCATCGTTAAACTTCAGCGTTTGTTTGAAACCGCTTACACTAAAAGTGTAGGTGCCATTAATGTGTTCCAGAGGGGTTTCTGCAGAATCGACGGCAATTACAGCCAGCTTGCTGTTTTTTAATAAACTTTCTTTAATAATGAAATTGTTGATTTCGGACTGTTGTGCATATCCAGCACCAGTAATAAAAAGCAGGAAACAGATTACGCTTAAAAGCTTCATTCGATAGATCGTTTATTATAAATTAGATAGCCCAAATGTAATAAAATGCCGTTTCTTTTTATTGGATCGTCATATAAATTATAACTTAGGCTAATTGGACCAATTGGGGTATGATAAACTAAACCGGCAGTAGCGGCATACCGCCAATGCTTGAAAGCCTTGGTTTCGTGCACTTGTTGAAAACCCTGCTGGTTGATTTGTTTATAGGGTAAAAAGGAATAAGCTTCGACCCTTAGGTCGAAATTCTGGCGGAGATTGTATACGTTTTTTACACCTGCGGCCACGTAGCTAGCAGCGCGAAAGTTTTGCAGGAACAAGGAGTGGCTGTCTGGCAGAGGGTAAAATACAGGGGCTACAAGTAAGGTAGAATAATAATTAGAGAACATGGGTAGGTTAGATACCACTATTTCTGCCAGGTAACCGAGTGAATAAGGACCTATATGTAAGAAGTAATTTTCGTCGGCTAACTTTACGTTCAACCACTCCCGATTATGATTTTCTTCTTTAATTTCCTGATCGCCAATCGCATTGTTTCTTGAGATATTACCAGGCTGATATTGCTCTTTTCCCCTGAAATAGTTTAAGCCGATGTGGGATTTTCGACCGCGATTAGCATACTGCTTGCGATTAAGTGTATATTTTTCGACAGCTAAAGTACTTCGGAATCCTTTGAAGGTAGTACGGTCAAGCACATCACCGGCAGTAAAGGTGTTGGTGGGACTGTAATGGTCAGTATTAAACAAGTAGGCTCCACCTCCGGTGACCTTAATTCCTCCATTTATAGGAATGCCTAACTTCAGTTCTACCTTGCTGTCTACCTGTTCAATATACGTGGGGTGAAGATTTTCGATATAGATTGAACTCGTGCTATAATAGTTGAAATGGTTGAAGGTCATTTCTGTTTGTAAAAAAACGGGGATTCGGGTAGGAAAGTCAATTCTTGCTGAAAAATCTGCCGCTTCGTAAAATCTGCCGGAGTAAACGTTAATACCAAATGTGTAGGCATTTCTAACCAGGTAACTGTATTGAAGTCCAAGGTATACATTGCTGATTGGGCGGGTTGATATGTTGCCGCCAAAATCTATCTTAATGCTTTTTTTAGGCCTGGCGATAATTTCAAACACGTAGTTATCCTCTATGGGATTGTAAGTTATTTTAGGATATATCGTTTCAAAAGTTTCATCAGCTACCAGTTTATAGTATCCTTCTTTTATATCATTTAAGTCAAATAAAGCTTTATTTTTAATAAACAGGCGCTCTATATATTTTTTTTGAGCGGCATTTACGCCGGTTACAACAACAGATTTGAATACCAGGTCTGGCTTTTTATTGTTAAACTCGTTTCTTTTTAGCCTCAGTTCTGTAGTTGTTGTGCGGTTGCGGACATTTTTTTTAATTTTATCCATATTCGCCATCGTGGCATCATAGCCTTCTTTGATCAGCATTTCAACAGGCGTGAAATTTGCCGAGCTCAAGCCTTTTAAGTCGGGTTTGATATACACGCCATCGTCACCAATGAGGGTAGAATCCGATCTTGATAAAAACATTTGAAGGATAAAACGATTCATCTTGCGGTCGTCGTTATCATCGGGAAAAACGTCGGAAGTTTTTGAAGAGACATTCACACCTATAATGTAGTTTGGATTAAATTCCTCTCTCATCACATCAACAGGGAAATTATTGTACAGTCCACCATCAAACACGTACTTGTCGTCTAATTTAATAGGGCGATATACAAATGGAACAGTTAAAGTTCCCCTCACCGCATCTGCCAGACTTCCCTTTTTTACAGTGATCGCCTTGTGGTCGAGCACATCTGACACCATGCATCTGTAGGGAACAAAAAGATTGTTAAAGTTGTCTTTAGCAATGGCTGATGCCTGTGAGAATAGCTGTATCAGGGCGAAATTTAAAGGAACATCATTCACCAGGTTCGAGCGTAAGTTTAGCCTCATACTGGTGTCGGTGGTCAGTTTAGCACTGAGCATAGATGCATTGATATTGTTTTTTTGAAAGAAAAAGCTGTATTCACTGCTAAAGCGACCCCTTACCCATGATTGGAATTCACTGCTGTTTGCTATCTCTTCCATTTGTGCCGGTGAGTAGCCTGCTGCATACATGGCCCCGATTACGCCCCCCATAGAAGTGCCTGTAATATAGTCGATCGGAATGTTGTTTTCTTCCAGTGCTTTCAGTGCCCCAATGTGGGCAAGCCCTTTAGCACCACCACCACTCAATACCAGTCCAACCCGTTGGGTGTATCCGGGTAAAGTGTTGATAAAGAGTGCAAATAGAAGCAAGTGTTTAACGGGAATCACATATTAAAAATAGGACTTTTATTTTTAATTCAGATGATGTCTCTAGTTTAAATTGTAAATACTGTACGTTAACAAGGTTGCGAAACTAACCCATAAAATATAAGGAATAAACAGCATGCCAGCTGTTTTGTCAATTTTGTAAAATACACGTGCATTAATGATCACGGCAACGAGTAAAGCGACGATTTCAATGACAGAGGCCCCAAGTTTGTGGGCATAGAAGAATAGGAAAGACCAAAATAAATTAAGTACCAGCTGGATGAAGTAAATGGCTGCAGTGCGTGGTAGATGTGCAATCGTATCCCGCTTTTGCCAAACCAGGTATGCTGAGATCCCGATCATGATGTAAATGGCAGTCCACACCGGTCCAAATACCCAACTTGGTGGATTGAAACTTGGTTTAGCAAGCGTAAGGTACCAGGTTGAAACCGACTGCTGGGTAAAAAGGCTTCCGATTACTCCCATAAGCAAAGGGATAGCGAGGTTGATGATAAATGGGAAGAATTGGAACTTGGTTTTTGGTGTATGCATATCATTAAAGGTATTTCAAGGTTTGACAACAATCATGCCTTATAATAGGAAAACTTTTTAATTTACCTATGCCCATAATCCCCTAACTTATTTTATTTTTTTAAAAAGCTTAATGAACTTAAGTATAATAATTATATACTTGTAGAAAGAGAAGCTATTTATAACCAAAACACATCAAATGACTAAACTTAAAAATGTAATCAGCAGTTTTATTCTAGGCGTTGCCGTGATGCCTGTGTTTGCACAGACGTTGCAGCCTGGCTCCAACAAGGCGATTCTTCAAACCCCTCAAGGAAGCATTGTAGCGTTGCCGGGTTTCCTAACGGAGAAGTTAAAATATATTGATTACCAGAAAATTGTAATGCCTGGTCCTCAGTTTATTATATCTGATGACCCAGAATATGTGCGCTTGCCGGAAGCTATTGCCTTAAAGGAAGCTGTAGCGCCCGGAGCTGTACGTTTATATGTATATAATGTAAACGGCGTTAAAGAGCCTGTAAAAATGGACAGGAAGATTGTTGCCATGTTAAAGAATACGGGTAAAAAGCCAATGCATGTAAGGATGCTTAAATATTCATCGCAAAAGCCTAGTGGTAATTATTTTCAGATAGGGAAACAAGGTCTGGCCGATTATTTTGCTTCCAATGGTAGTGAGGAGATCCGGACAGTAGCGCCTGGAAAATACATCTCCATAGATGAGCAGTTGGATAAGAACATTGTTAAATATGACGAATTAGTGCATGGGTTTTATGAGTTTGTGATCGACCAGCCTGGAGAAGTGTCTATTATACAGGCGGATCCGAAAATGCCTTCCGTAGTTGCTGCGGAAAAAATTACGCACATCGTTCCCTTCGGTCATGCGAATGCAGGTAGAGGTATTTTTGGTGTAAGTAATTATAAGGTAGTAAACCACCAGCCGATTGATACTAAGGATGGTGTGGTGCAGTTAATGGTGGCTGACGGAGTTAAAGATCCCTGGGTTGAAGGCAAAGAAAGCCATAGTGGGAAAATATCTAAATTGGCTGGTAATTACGGCGTAATGTATGAAGTGGAGCTAAATTGGAAAAGTACAGATGGAAAAGGTTTGGCTATGGTAACCTGGAATTCCAGGTCTGCAGATAACCAGTGGTGTGGTGGTATGGCAGCCAGTATGGTGGTGAGTGAGGGTAAGTTTCCGGCAGGAATCATTCAATTGCCAAAGGATCAGTTGATTACTAAGAAAGCGCCTGAGGCTATTTTAATTCAGATCTTCAAGCCTTCTGGCGATGGAAAAGAACAAACTTTGAAGTTCACCTATTCACCTCCGGGCGCATCGTGTCTTCCAACGCCGTTGATTTTTATACCTGTGGACCTTAAATAATTTAATTCTTATAAAGTATCTTCTAGCAGGCGTTTTCGGACAAGTAAACATGCACCGATCACGCCTGCTTTTCTGCCTAATTTTGAAAACTTCAATTGTGTGTCTCTGCTGACAAGACTTAAGGAGTATTTGTTGATGGTGCTTAATATTGGCAGGCGAATATAATCCCCGGTTTCTGCAAGGCTACCGCCCATAATCACGAGCTCGGGGTTAAATATATTGATTAGCAAGGCAATTCCTCTGCCTAATTTTTCGCCAACCTGGGCAATCAGTTCTATAGATAATACATCGTCATTTTTTGCAGCTTGAATGATGTCATCCAGTATAATTTCATTGATATTTAATTTTTGTTGGCTAATCAGTGATGTTGATGATCCTTCCGCAACCTTTTGCTTGAATAGCCGGAGTAATGCTTGTCCTGATGCCTCCGTTTCCAGACAGCCCTTTTTTCCGCATTGACAGATAATTTCATTATTGAAAAGCGGGATGTGACCTAGCTCTCCTGCAAATCCTGATTTTCCATAGTATAGATGGCTATTGATCAATACACCCATGCCTAGGCCATAGTCGATATTTAAAAACAACACATCTTTCTCATCTCTCACCACTCCGGCGTTAAATTCACCGTAGGCCATGGCTCTTGAGTCATTTTCTAATTGGGCTCTAATTCCTAATTCTGCCTCCAGGAAGTTAGTGAGGGGCTCTTCATTGAAATTAAAAAAACTATAACTGTAGCCTGTAGCGTAATTAATACGGCCTGTTAAGTTAAGTCCTATGCCAAGTATTTTGTCTTTATTGACGCCGGCCGCACTCATAAATTGCTTGATCAGCTCACAAAGTTCAAGTAATGATTTCTTGTCATTGTTAAGGATGTAGGGGATGTTTTCTGATAAGCTAACCAGGTTTTTTTGAAGGTCTGCCAATCCTATGTTAATATAGGTGTGTTTTACATCAACGCCAAGAAAAAATGCTGAATTTGAAATCATACCGTAGATAAATGGTTTGCGGCCCCCGGTAGAATCAAGTTTTCCTAGTTCTTCTACGATTCCATCGTTCACTAATTCGGTGATTAAATTGGTTGCTTTAGGGGTGCTGACATTAAGCTCTTTGCAGAGTTCGGCAATGGTACAGTTGCCAGAATTGCATAAGTAGGAAATGATGTTTTTTTTAAGGCGAATGTTTTTATAAGCTACTCCGGATATATTTCCGTCGTTTAATTCTTCAAAGAAAGTCATATGCAATTTTTAGATATCGGCCTTATTATTTAAAATATTTAATAATAAAAGCAACTTCAAAGTTATTAATATTTTAAATCAATATAGTGATAATGTATTTAAATATGTATTTATGCTAATAAATAGTGGGTTACGACCCATATGAATATTTCCCGCTGCAAAACACTTAATAAAAAATAATAATAATTGATACCTAGTTATTAAATAATTAATTACTTTCGTTTTATAACATTTATTAAATGAAGTATTTCCTATTATTATTAACTCTGCTTTATACTTTGACCTCCTCCGGTCAATCTAAAATGAAACATAATAGTTCGTCGGTTGATCTTTTAATCGTTGGAGGTGGTGCTAGTGGTACTACAGCTGGCATTCAAGCGTCTCGAATGGGAATTAATACATTAATCGTAGAAGAAACTGCTTGGCTTGGTGGTATGTTGACCAGTGCCGGCGTTTCTGCCATTGATGGCAATCACCAGATGCCATCAGGAATCTGGGGTGAGTTTAGAGAGAAGATTTATAAATATTACGGAGGGCCCAAAGCTGTAGAAACAGGCTGGGTGAGCAATACACTTTTTGAGCCTTCGGTAGGGAACAGGCTTTTAAAAGAAATGGCAGTCCATGATCAGTTAAAAATCTGGTACAATTCGTCATGGTCGGACATAAAGCAAACCGACAATGGTTGGCAGGTTGAAGTGAACTATAATGGGAAACAACATATCGTTAACTGTAAAGTGTTGATCGATGCTACTGAGCTTGGGGATGTAATGGCTAAAGTTGGTGCAGGCTACCGTATTGGCATGGACAGCAGAAAACAAACCGGCGAAATCTACGCACCAGAAGAAGCAAATGATATCATTCAGGATTTGACATACGTGGCGGTTCTTAAAGATTATGGAAACAATGCAAACAAGACAATAAAGAAACCCGCGGGTTATGATCCGAAGGTTTTTGAGCATAGCTGTGATGTACAGGATCCGGCAGCTGAAGACGATACGCCGATTATTGATTGTACAAAAATGATTACCTATGGCAAGTTGCCAAATGGAAAATATATGATCAATTGGCCCAAGCATGGCAACGACATTTATTTAAATGTGATAGAAATGACTGCAAAAGAACGTATAGAAGCTTTAAAAGAAGCAAAGCTTCACACATTACGCTTCGTCTATTATTTGCAGACAGTAATGGGCTATAAAAATCTTGGCTTAGCAGATGACGAGTTTCCAACTGCGGATAAGCTGCCTATGATAGCTTACCACCGCGAGTCCCGGAGGTTGAAAGCAGCAGCGTATTTGACACTTCCATACGTATCGCAACCTTATAATCAGGATAAATCATATTACAGGACAGGAATTGCAGTTGGCGATTATACGATTGATCATCATCATTTAAAAAATCCAAATGCTCCAGCCATTGATTTTGTAAAGATCAAAGTACCTGCTTATAATGTACCATTAGGGTCTCTAGTGCCACAAGACACCAAAGGTTTTATTGTAGCTGAAAAAAGCATAGGGGTTTCAAACATTGTAGCAGGAGCTACACGGCTGCAGCCAGTGGTTTTAGGTATTGGCCAAGCGGCAGGTGCACTAGCGGCTGTCGCCATTAAAGATAATGTAGATCCGGGTGCGGTAAGCATTCGCAAAGTTCAAAAGGCACTGTTAAATGCCAAAGCATATCTTATGCCTTTTATTGATGTAAAGCCTGATGATGATTCTTTTGAAGCCATTCAGCGCATAGGGGCTACTGGCATTCTTAAAGGTACAGGAATTCCTTACAAGTGGGCCAACCAAATGTGGTTTTATCCGCATCATCCACTGAGTGAATATACATTCATTAATGGTCTAAAATCCTATTATCCGCAAGTGGGAGAATTGGCCGCATCGGGGAAAGATCTAAAACTTGATTTTTTTATGGATGTGATGGCTTTGCTGGATAAAAGTGTGACCAAGGCACAGGTTGAGGCTGATTTAACATCACTTCAGCAGCAGCATGGGAGGGTTAAAGGATTAAACATTCATCGCGGCGAACTTGCCGTTCTCATTGATAAATATCTTCGTCCATTTGATCTGGAAGTAGATTTTGATGGTCAATTCCCAATCAATTAACTAAATAAACCAAACCTTATGATGAAATTTTTTACAAAAAGAAAGAAGCTCCCTTGGATGCTTTTGTCCTTTATGCTTTGCATTTGCTGTTTCAAGTTCACGGCATTTTCGCAAAGCCGAACAGTGAACGGTACTGTTAATGGCATGGATAATTTGCCGATTCCGGGGGTGTCAGTGAAAATTAAAGGCTCCAGCAATGCCACGGTTACGGATGGTAACGGAAAGTACAATATTGCGTTGGATGCCAACCAAACGACATTGATTTTTTCGTATTTAGGTTTTGTTCCTAAAGAAGCAGTCGTTACAGGCAGCACCTTAAACGTTGTTCTTGAAGAATCGAAGTCTCAGTTGGACGAGGTAATTGTAGTGGGGTACGGCACGCAAAAAAGGTCAAATGTAATCGGCTCTATTGCTCAGATTAACAGCGAAGAGTTAAAGCAGGCACCTACTATGAACATTACAAACATGTTAGCAGGGAGATTGCCAGGGATCACAACCTTACAATCTTCTGGTAGACCTGGAGCAGATGATGCTACCATCAGAGTGAGGGGGACGTCTACTTATGCTGGAGGCCAGGGGCCAACAGTAATTGTGGATGGTGTAGAACGTCCTTTTTCTCAGCTGGATCCTAATGAAATTGAAAGCATTTCGGTGCTTAAAGATGCCGTATCCTCTGCCGTTTATGGCTTGCAGGCAGCTAACGGTATCATATTGGTAACCACTAAGCGGGGTAAGTCAATGGCGCCGAAGGTAAGTTACGATGGAGCGGTAATGCAAAACTCCAACACGCGTTTTCCAAAGTTTCTGGATGGCCCGGATTATATGGACTGGTTTTCACGCGCTGAAACCCTAGACAATGACTACAGAATGAATGTGGGAATGGATCCAAGTCCGTTAACATACAATCAACAACAAATAGATGCCTTAAGAAATGGAACCAATACAAATCCTTTATTTGGAAATACGGATTGGGTAGGTGAACTTTTAGGAAAGAAAAGCTATTCTCAAAGTCACGGTATTACCGTAAGAGGGGGAAGTGAGAAAGTGAGATACTTTTCCAGTGTAGGTTATCTTGGCCAGGACGGTATTGTAGAAAACACGGATTTTAAAAGGTACAATTTAAGAACTAATGTTGATGCAGAATTAAATTCTGTATTGTCAATAGCTTTAGATTTAAATGCCAGGATGCAAAATACAAATACGCCAGGCCTTTCTCCAGATAACTCGGCTTATATGAACCCGTTTTATCAGGCTGTTAGAATATTGCCCAATATGCCTATGTACGCAAATGGTTTGCCAACTGCCTATGAAAGTAATGCCGGCTTTGTAAATCCAATTGCCTCCGTAATGGAATCTGGTTATCAGAAAGGAGAAACAAACGTTTTTCAAAGTACCTTAACATTCAATGTTAAAGTTCCCTGGGTAGAAGGTTTGAGTGCGAAGGTATTGACTTCCTATGATAAAAATGCCACAGAAAATAAAAGTTGGGTAACACCATACCAGCTGATGGGAAGGGCAAGAAATCAAACAACAGGTGATTTTAGGTTGATAGCCAATCCTCCGGGTTTAACGGTAAATACATTACGACAGAGTTATAGTCAAAACAACAGGTTGTCATTTCAACCAAGTTTAAATTATAATAAAACCATAAATGATCATGAATTTTCGGTATTGGCCTTATATGAATGGTCCAGACGTAAATCAAATGTTTTTTCTACAGGTGCAAGGAATTTTGCATTATCAGACTTGCAGGAAATAGATTTTGGAAGTTCAGCAACGAATGATTTTATCAGTCCCACAGGAAATAGTGGCATTGGAGCCAGACATGGTTATGTCGGACGTATTAACTATGCCTTTAAAGACAAATATCTTGTTGAAGTTGCCATGCGTGCAGACGCTTCTCTAAACTTTCCTGCTGAAAGCCGTTGGGGATATTTCCCTGGAGGTGGATTAGGTTGGGTTGTGAGTGAGGAAGGTTTTTTCGCTGACATTAAAAAAACAGTAAGCTTTTTCAAGCTTAAGGCAAGTTATGGTGTTTTAGGAAAAGACAATGTAGAGTCGTTATTCCCTTATCTGCCGGCATTTCAGTTAAATGATAATCCGGTGGTTGTTATTGGTGGAACGCCATTAGCAGCATTATACACCACATCACCTCCCAATAGAAACCTAACCTGGGAACGTCATAAAATGACCAATGTGGGTTTTCAGGCAGAGTTATGGGATGGAAAATTAGGCGTTGACTTAGATTATTTCTATACGGTTGTAACGGATGTGTTGACCGGTAGGGGTAACCTCTATCCTTCAACGATTGGAGGAAATGTTCCTTCTACATTTAATGATGGAATTACTGATAACCGCGGATTCGATTTGCAATTGAGACATAAAAATAATATCGGTAAGTTCAATTACTCTATCACAGGTAACTTTAACTGGGCCAGAAACAAGGTCATCCTGATCAATGAAAACCAAAATCTTCCAGCATGGCAAAAAACTACAGGTAATCCAATTGGCCAAAAGCTTGGGTTTGTTGTAGATGGCTTTTATCAAAACTGGGACGAAGCCAGGAACGGAACCTCTCCAAGTGCAGGCTTTTTAGCTCCAGGATTCTTTAAATATAAAGATCTTAATGGTGATGGACGTATTACACGTGATGCGGACATGACTTTTGTTGGAAAAAGCAACTTACCTGAGATCATGTATGGATTGAATTTGCAGGCTAGTTATGGTGGGTTTGATTTTTCTGCACTATTCCAGGGAGCAGCTATTTCGAGTCTGGCCTTAGGTGGTGTATATGAAGGCTCCTCTGGTACAAGCGGAGTTGAAGACAATAGTCCGTTTACCAAAACTTTCTATGGTTACGGAAATTCACCTTATTACCTTGTCGAGCAATCCTGGTCTCCAACCAATCCAAACGCTAAATATCCGAGATTAACTTCTGGAGGTGTTGCTTTGTCACCGCACAATGCGAATCAAAACTCTGCTTTTATTGTAGATAACGGTTATTTACGTCTTAAAACCGTACAGTTAGGGTATACTTTACCAAAAACTGCATTTAACTCAAAATTAGAACGCGTACGCTTTTATGTTTCAGGATTCAATCTCTTTACCTGGGATAAACTGAAATACCTGGATCCGGAAATGCCAAATGTAAATAATGGATTCTATCCTCAGCAGAAAATGATCTCTGGTGGAGTTAACCTAACTTTTTAATCTGACGTCATGAAAAATTATATTAAAATAACGAAGAAATCAATCTTAGTACTTGGAGCAGTCATCGCAATGGGTTCTTGTAAAATAGATTACGATCCTCTCGACAGATACACAGATGTTACTGTATACCAAAACCCGGCAAACATAAGATCATATATTATTGGGATGTACAGTGAGTTTAATACTTTCAAATTTGGCAGTTTCCCTATAGGATATGATAATGCAACGGATGGTTTAACAGACCTCATGAAGTACTCTTCCGGTGTTTCTGGTAATGGAACGGTGAATATCCTTGCTTCAGATGCATCCCGTGTAAATGCTGCAGGACCCCAGTTAAATTACTGGACTTCGGCTTATGCTCGTATCCGACGCCTGAATGAGTTTATAGAAGGACTTCAAACCAAAGCACAAGGGTTGGATGAAAATTCAAAACTCGCGCTTCAAGCTGAAGCACGATTCATCCGTGGGTATGTCTATTTTTGGTTGTTGAAACTTCATGGTAGTGTAGTCATAGTAGATCGATTGATTGGTCCAGATGAGAAAGACAATCCTCGCTCCAGCGAAGATGATTGCTACAAGTTTGTTGCTGAAGAATTTGCATTTGCAGCACAGCATCTTCCCGCGACCTGGGATCCCGCCAATACAGGAAGAGCTACTAAAGGTGCCGCATATGGTATGTTAGCAAGAACATGGTTGTACGCAGCTTCCATTGCTGAATATGACAGAAAGCAATTTAATTCGGATGAGTTGACAGGTATACCGCAATCAAAAGCACAGGAATATTATACCAATGCATCAAACGCTGCTGATGAGGTGAAAAAGCTTGCAGATCAAGGTGTCTATGCCTTGGATGATTTTGCTACAATGTTTACCAACAAAAATTCTAAAGAGGGCATTTTTACAGTGCACTACGCAAGACCTCAGATTACTCACCAGCAGGACCTGGGATTTGTACCTCCAAACGATGCGCCGGGCCAAGCCTTAGTATATGGTGTACCTACGGCAGAACTTGTCAATGAATTTGAAATGAGTAATGGTTCAAAATTTTCATGGTCTAATCCAGCAAATGCAGCAAATCCTTATGCCAACAGAGAAGCGCGGTTTTATGCTACCATATTGCACAATGGCTCGGCCTGGAAAGGACGTACGCTAAACACCACTACATCTGATGTGAATGAAGGTATTACTGAATTTGGAGCTACTGAAGCAAAAAGAACTGTAACAGGCTATTATGCGAAGAAGTTCCTTGATCAGGCAAATACCAATATTATCGTTAACAGAAGTGATCAAAATTGGATGGAAATGCGATATGCAGAAATTTTGCTGATTGATGCTGAAGCAAAAACAAAGATTAATAAAATTGATGCTGCCAAGAATTCTTTAAATGCGTTGAGAAATAAACGCGGATTGCCTAATACACCTTCACAAACTGCTCTAGAAATGATGACAGCCATCGAACATGAAAGAATGGTGGAGCTGGCTTTTGAAGGGCACCGCTACTGGGATTTAAGAAGATGGAGAAAAGCGCATATTGTGTTAAACAATACCAGATTTACCGGGCACCGTGGCACATCAAGCGGATCAGGAGTTACCTACCAAACTGTAACCGTAGATAATGCTAACCGTCAGTTTACGCCTGCATTGTATTACATCCCTATCCCTTTAGACGAAATTCTTAAAAATAATGCCATTACCCAAATTAAGGGATGGTAATGTCTGGTCATCATATTAAAGTATAAATAATGAAAAATTTATCATTAGCAATCATAGTTACAGCATTATCTTCTTTAATGCTCAGCTCTTGTAAAAAGGCAGAGCCGGTAGTGCGCAATACAAATAACGAACTTTCAGATATCTACGCCACCATGGAAGGTTTGGGTAGAGAGCGTTTATTTGAACCACGTTTCAGTGCCAACAGGGATACCATTTACTTTGATATACCTTTTTACTATCCTGTCAATTCTGATAATGAAGTAGACCTGAGCAAAATAATCCTCAGATCTACTGTGCCTGCTGATGCGTTGGTTACCCCATCATTAGGCGGCCTTCAGGATGTTTCCAAGCCATTTACATTGACCATTACACCTGGTTCTGGTCCTGCCAGTTCTTACGTTGTGGTTTCCAGAAAAGTAGGAGACTTATCTATCACTAGCGCAAAAATTGAATATACATCCGGAGGTACCGTGCAGGAAGTTGAAGCTGTAATTAAGGACTCTGATGTATTATTTTACATTTTGCCTGGTACAGATGTTTCGAATGCTAAACTGAACCTCAATATTAACAAACATTCCAGCAGTTCAATTGCTACAGGTAGTACTCTTAACTTATCTCAAAATGTTCCTTTGACCATTACCGGTAAAGATGGATCAAAAAGAACTTACACTTTGAAAGCCACTGAACCCTTGAAACTTGATTACGGAGTGGGTATTAATAGAAGGATGTGGACGAAGACTTCAAGTGAACTTGGGTTTACCACAAATATGGAAACCGGATTGGCCATTAGTGGCGATTACCTGATTACTGCAGTACGTACCAATCCAGCTAAGTATCGTGTGTACAATAGAAATACAGGAGCCTATGTTAAAGATATGGCAATGCCATTCAGTGCGCTGTCATTCCAAATTGCTCATGACTTATCCGGAAACCTGTTAGGTACTACCTTTGCAGCTAAAAACGGCAAATTCCTGGCTTATAAATGGGCAGATGTTGATGCTACTCCTGTCAAATTAATTGAATGGACTAACAATAACCCCGCAGCAATTACAGGTGATGGTGGTGTTGGCCGTCGTGTCAATATTTATGGCGACCTCAATGGAGATGCAATAATCATGTCTCCTGGTGGTCAGTCTTCCATTATATACAAATGGACTATTAAAAATGGTCAGGCAGTAAGTCAGACACCAGAAGTGATCCGTTATGGATCAATGACAGGTGGTGCAGCTAGTTTTATGGGCTTCCAGGCAGATGCGCAGCCAGTTTCTACCCAGCCAAATGCCAATTATTTCATCAATTACCAGTTTGAAATTGCCTTGGTCAATGGTGCTACCAACGAGCGAATGTTTGGATTTAATAACTCTACTTCAGTATTTGGTATATTTCATTTTGCCACCGACTACGTGGAGTTTAACAATGCTAAATATTTGGCTGTGCAGAAATTTGTAAACTCTTACAGTTACAATAATGCAATTCTTGGTCTTTTTGATGTGACAGAAAATTCTAAAATTTCACTTGCCCCATCTGATCCAAGATATTCAACTTTCAATATTTACAATTCTGAGATATTTATTGGCGCAAATGCCAATGCCAGTGGAACAGGAGATATTTGTATTGCATTATCGCCAGATAAAGAACGTATGCAGGTTTATATGCTGCTTACTAATGGTGGTATAATGGCACACGAGTTCACCAAGTACGCCCCTTAACTTAATAAAAATTGACGCCACCCTGTAAAGTATTTTATACAGGGTGGCTTTACAATGATCAAACATTATATAATGAAAAAAGTCTTTCATACCATCTGGTTTTTGTCCATAATCGGACTTTTTAGCTTATCGGCTTGTAAAAAATCTGCAGTAGAGCAGCCTGTAAATCCTGGTGAAGAAAAACCACCAATAGAAGAAGAACGTAGGGGAGAAGCTATTGCCTGGGTTGATGCGCGGTCCAATGTTTTTGGAACCTACGGTCGTTTTAGTGATACCGCTATGATCAAAACCACCCTCGACACTTTGAAGGATGTAGGGGTCACAGGTTTGGTAATAGACGTTAAAGGCTCATCGGGCTATACCATGTATCCAAGCCAGTTTAGCAAGCAAATTACTTCCCAGGATGGAAAAACAATACCAAACGGCGTTGACTATGTAGGATTTATCATCAAAGAGGCCAAAAAGCGTAATTTTAAAGTATATGCATCCATTGTAACCTTTGTAGAAGGTGATCGTGGAAAATCGACCGGACTTGTTTTTGAAGATCCGCTTTGGAAAGATGAATACCAATCGATCACATGCGATGTTAATGGTAATCGTGTACCCATTACTGCTACGGGAAAAAATGGATTTGTAAACCCGGCAATACCTGCCGTTCAGGAAAGGGCCCTTAATATTGTTAAAGAGATTGTGGGTAAGTATGAAGTCGATGGAATGCTACTTGATTATGCTCGGTATACTGATGTAAGCGCAGATTTTTCGGATTACAGCAAAAACGACTTTATCAAATTCCTGGAAACCAAATATCAGGATACAGAGGCTAAGAAAATGAATTTCCCTGCTGATGTTGTGACCAGCTGGAAAATTACGGCCGATCAGGTGGTGCCAAATGTTACCGGAAAATATTATAAACGCTGGTTGATTTATAGAGCGACTGTTATTCATGATTTCTTTGTGAAAGCAAGAGCTGCGGTTAAAAGCGTAAAATCAAACGTTAAATTTGGTACTTATGTGGGTGCTTGGTATACAACTTATTATCAAGTAGGGGTAAACTGGGCAAGTAATGAATATGATCCCTTTAATGATACCGAAGTCCGTTTTGACTGGGCATACCCTGATTACAATAAAACAGGATATGGAGAACAGCTTGATCTGTTGATGACTGGAAATTATTTTACCCAGCTGATGATTAAAGACAATCCAGCATCTGCTAACCTTGCTTACCACTGGTGGAGCGTAGAAGGGTCTCTTAAGGGAGGTAAATACATCACCCGCAACAAAATGCCTTTATATGGTAGTATCGATATGGGCAATGTAGACTGGCCAAATCAACAAGCAATAAGTAATACTATCAAGTACATTCAGGCTAATGCCACAGGTGGCACTATGCTTTTTGATGTTGTTCACATTTATGCGCCACAGTACAACAGGCTAAAACAGCCGCTCTGGAATGCGGTAAGAGAAGGATTGAAGAAATAACAATGATGAAAACAAGATGGTGGTAACCGATCGTTTCTAGCTGCTATATAGCCCGTATCCAAATAAATTAATTACAAATTATCAAGAAACACATTGTCAAAGCTCGAAACTAAAAAATTAAATCCTATATATTGGATACCAACAACATGGTTTGCTATGGGCTTACCTTTTGTGGCCCTTTCAGGAGCAAGTACTATCATGTATAAAAATATGGGTATCTCTAATACGCAGATCGCTTTTTGGACATCCCTGATTATGTTTCCCTGGACCATAAAGCCACTTTGGGGGCCTTTTTTAGAAATGTACAAAACAAAGAAATTCTTTGTTTACGCTACTCAAATATTTACGGGTGTATTATTTGGTCTATTGGCCTTAACCCTGCAAATGGATCATTTCTTTAGTTTTTCAATTGCCATTTTAACAATTATTGCCATCAGCGGGTCTACCCATGATACTGCTGCCGATGGTATTTATCTTAATGAGCTCAGCCCTAAGCTTCAAGCCAAGTTTGTGGGCTGGCAAGGGGCTTTTTACAATATTGCCAAGGTATTTTCAGGGGGTGTTTTGGTTTATATCGCCGGGCAAATGGAAAAGGAGATTGGTATTCAAAATGCATGGATGGTGGTGATGTTTGCTTATGGAATAATCATGGTACTCCTTGGATTGTATAACATGAGGGTTTTACCTGGTGGACAAGAAGTGCAGTCCATCTCTTCTCTAAAGGAGGGTTTCGCTACGCTTAAGGATGTAATTATTACTTTCTTCCAGAAAAAGAACATCTGGTTTAGTCTATGTTTTATCGTTTTTTATCGGTTTGCTGAAGGGCAGGCTATTAAAATTATCCCTTTATTTTTCAAAGCCTCCAGAGAGACGGGCGGATTGGGATTGAGCACCTCAGAAATTGGATTGCTGTATGGCGTTTTTGGCTCCATCTCTTTCGTGCTGGGTTCAATAGTAGCAGGGTATTACGTATCAAACAAAGGTCTTACAAAGAAGACGCTACTCATTTTGTGTGCATTTTTCAATTTGCCATTTGCTGCGTATGCATTTCTTGCCATCACCATGCCTCAGGATTTATATGTAATCGCGGCAGCGGTTACCATAGAATATTTCGGTTACGGTTATGGATTTGTAGGCCTGATTTTATTTATGATGCAGAATATTGCTCCCGGTAAATACAAAATGGCGCATTATGCTTTCGGCAGCGGTTTAATGAACCTCGGTTTTATGATCCCCTCGATGATCAGCGGATGGATCAGCGATTACTTAGGCTATAAAGAATTCTTTATATGGGTGCTCTTTGCAACCATTCCGGCATTTATCGTAACATGGCTGGTTCCATTAAGAAAAGTAGACCAGGAACCAGATAAGTAGTAACACACACAAATAACATATAGAATGAAGATATTATTTTGCACGGCATTGCTTTTGGCCAATGCCGTTTATAGCATGGCACAACAGCAGACTTCTGAAAGAGACAGTAGTTATGCAAACGGTTATTATGTTAAGCGCTTACAGTATTTCAAAACTTTACCTGTTCAAAAAAAGGCAATTGTTTTTATAGGGAACAGCATCACAGAAGTAGGCCAATGGCAAGATGTAACTGGTGTTGAAAAGGTAGTAAACCGGGGTATTAGTGGTGATAATTCCTTTGGTGTTTTTTATAGGCTAGACGATGTGCTGGTGCATCAACCCCGTAAAATATTTCTTGCAATTGGCGTGAATGACATCAAGAGAGGAACACCCATTGATGTCATTGCTAAAAACTACGAGCGCATTATTTTAAAAGTCAAAAAAAACAGCCCTAAAACACAGCTCTATCTTCAAAGTGTGCTCCCGGTTACAGAATCAATGCTTGCGTCTATTTATGACAATATCCGTAATCCAAAAATAATTGCACTAAACGGTTTAATGAAAGACCTGGCCATTAAACACAAATTGCCCTATGTTGATTTATACAACAACGTTTTTAAGGACGAAAATGGCCAGCTCATCCGTAGCTTGACAACAGATGGCCTTCATTTGCAGCCCGAAGGCTATGTTTTATGGGCTGCATATTTAAAAAATCAAAATCTACTATAAAATGAAAATTAAGTTTATTTCTATTGCCACTTTAATGATGGGCTTATTTTATATAACCCCGGTTTTTGCACAACAAGCAAAAATCGATAGCACTTATAACAATAGTTATTACCAGGGAAGAATGGAGCTCTTCGAAAATCTTCCATTACCAAGGAAATCTATTGTGTTTTTAGGCAACAGCATTACCGAGCGAGGCATGTGGCATGAATTACTTCCGGGGAAGGTAATTATGAACCGCGGCATTGGTGGTGACAATACTTTTGGAGTGCTGGCTCGCCTGTCGCCGATTATTTCTAGTAAACCCTCAAAAGTTTTTCTCTTGATAGGTATCAATGACATTGGGCGGGGACTGCCGGTAGATGTTATTGCAGGCAATTATGAGCGAATGATCGTTCAGTTCCAGAAAGGTTCGCCAAAAACTAAACTTTACCTACAAAGTGTATTGCCTATGAATGATGATATTCTAAAAGCAGACTATTTAAAAAACAAAGGACAGTATATCATTGAGCTCAATCGTAAAATTGCTGTTCTAGCTACAAAATACAATTTAACTTATATCAATCTTCATGATGTTTTTGATGCCGGTAACAATAAGTTAAAACCAGAATTAACAATAGACGGTATACATATCAATCCAGCGGCTTATGTTCTGTGGGTCAACTATTTAAAGATTAAAAAATATTTATAATAATTATACATGAAAATAACAGGAACTTTCATTGATGAGATTTCTCATGACATACCTCACCAGAATTGGGGAAGAGAGGAATGGGATAGAGATTTCGCTTATATGAGGTTAATTGGAATAGATACAGTCATCATGATCCGGAGTGGCTATAGGCGATTTATTACCTACCCTTCACGTTACCTGCAAGAAAAACACGGCTGCTATGAGCCGCCGGTTGACCTGGTAGAGATGTTTTTGCAACTGGCTGATAAATATAGTATGAAGTTTTATTTCGGCTTATATGATAGTGGAAAGTATTGGGATACAGGTAATATGCAATATGAAATTGATGCCAATCGATTCGTAATTGATGAAGTATGGAAACAATACGGGCATTACAAGAGTTTTAGCGGGTGGTACCTGAGTATGGAAATAAGCAGGGGTACTTTGGGTGCGATAGACGCCTTCCGTACCCTTGGGCAGCAATGCAAAGATGTAAGCGATGGATTGCCAACACTTATTTCTCCGTGGATAGATGGCAAAAAGGCGGTTATGGCAGCATCTTCACAACTGAGCAAACAGGATGCTGTATCTCTACAGGAACATGAAAAAGAATGGGGAGATATATTTCAAGGCATTAGTGGGGCTGTTGATGCGGTTGCATTTCAAGATGGGCATATAGATTACCATGAGCTTGATGATTTTTTTGCTGTTAATAAAAAGATAGCGGACAAATATGGGCTGCAGTGTTGGACAAATGCTGAAAGTTTTGACCGAGATATGCCAATAAAGTTCTTACCTATCAAATTTGAGAAACTTCGCTTAAAGTTAGAAGCCGCACAAAGGGCGGGGTACGACAAAGCCATTACATTTGAATTTTCACACTTTATGAGTCCACAGTCTGCATACCCGCAGGCCGGAAACTTATTTAATCGATATAAAGAATACCTAAAGGATAGACAATTTGAGCAAAGAGATGAACAATTATAGTGTAATTTACGAGCAGGAATTAATAAATAATGTGATTCCATTTTGGATGAAGCATTCAAAAGATGAGCAGGATGGGGGATATTTCAATTGCCTGGACCGTGTAGGGAATGTTTTTGATACGGATAAATTTATGTGGTTGCAGGCACGTGAAGTTTGGACTTTTGCAACCATGTATCATGAATTAGAACCACGACAAGAGTGGCTGGATATGGCAAGACATGGTGCTGACTTTCTAGAAAAGCATGGTCGTGATGAGGATGGAAATTGGTATTTTTCTTTAAATAAGCAAGGGCAACCGTTGGTGCAGCCTTATAATATATTTTCTGATTGTTTTGCGAGTATGGCTTTTGCAGCGCTATACAAAATAGATCCGCAAGAAAGATACGCAGAAATTGCAAAAAGTACCTTTTTCAATATCCTGGAACGCCGTGATCATCCGAAAGGAAAATACACTAAAGCTTTTCCGGGTACACGTTCCTTAAAGAATTTTGCACTTCCTATGATACTAAGTAATCTCTCGCTGGAGATGGAACACTTACTGGATAAAAAAGTAGTAGATGATCTCTTAAGACAAGTTATCCACGAGGTGATGGAAGTATTTTACCAACCTGAAAGTGGGTTAATTTTGGAAAATGTGAATCTTGATGGTACTTTTTCAGATTCGTTCGACGGAAGGTTGGTTAACCCTGGGCATGTTATTGAAGCTATGTGGTTCATCATGGATTTAGGTACCCGTTTACAAGACCAGGATTTGATCGAAAAGGCCACTAAGATAGCCTTGAGGACACTGGATTATGGATGGGATAAAAAGCATGGAGGTATATTTTATTTCCTGGACATCAAAGGACATCCACTACAGCAACTTGAATGGGATCAGAAACTGTGGTGGGTACATCTTGAATCCTTAGTTTGCATGGCGAAGGGTTATGCGTTAACTGGTAGTCAGGAATGTTTGCTTTGGTTTGAGAAGCTACATGAATACAGCTGGAACCGCTTTAGAGATCCTGAACATGGGGAGTGGTTTGCCTATCTGAATAGAAAAGGTGAAGTGCTGCTGCCATTAAAAGGTGGTAAATGGAAATGTGCATTTCATGTGCCAAGAGCCTTGTTGCAAATTTCCAGAACAATGGAAGTGGCTCAACAAAAAAATGGACCGCTAGCAATGGAAAAGTAATCCTGGCTTTGCATAACAACTTATCTAAAATCAAACACTTGGCCATTTAATATGTTTTATAATTTTATTAAACACAAAATTATGGCAGACAACAAGAATTTCCAGGATGGAAGAGACCGTAGTAAAGTAAGTGGGAACGAGGATTATGAGTTATCTTACCTGCAAAAAAAATTGGGCGTTAGTAGAGAACAAGTTAGGGAAGCTATTAAGGCCGTTGGAAATAGCAGAGAAAAAGTAGAAGAGTACCTGAAGAGCAACAACTAACGTTATTTCCATAAATTTTATATTATTAGCGCAATTAGCTGATAATCCTAACCAATAAAAAAGCCCTTACATATTGTTAAGGGCTTTTTCTGTGTGTTCCCGAAGGGATTCGAACCCCCATCATTAGAACCGGAATCTAACATTCTATCCATTGAACTACGGGAACAAGGCCGCAAATATATAGAAATCATTGGAATAAAGGGTATATTGAATCCAGAGAAAAAAAACTATTTC
>NZ_JAZQNU010000134.1:0-3157 GCF_045627485.1 Pedobacter sp.
CTTGGAGATGTAAAATGTAAGAAGTTCTTAAATAACGTACTTCAGGAAGAATTGGCACCAATTCGTGCAAGAAGAAAAGAATATGAAAAGGATATTCCTGAAGTATATAATATTTTGAAAAAGGGCAGATACTGCGCACGCCGCCAGTGTAGGTTTGGTACCAGATTCCACCTCTTTTATAAACAGAAGATTCTTGTTTTCCCCTTGCTGTATCGGCATCCATCGTTGCCGCTATGCGCACAGTGAGCCGGTTGTTTTCCTTCAGCAGGTAATCGTCAAGTTCGTAAGAAAATGAGGTATTACCTCCCACGTGTATGGTTTCGCCCTCAATTGTTTTTAACGGAATGCCATTAAGCCACACCCTTGTTTTATAACCACAGGCACCAAAAGTTAACTGAAGTTGCGATCGAGGACATTTCGCGTCATTGGAAAGTTTTGGAAGTGGGAATTCCCTTTCATACCATACTACAATTTTGTCTTTCCAGTATCCACTATTCGGGTTGGCAGTAGACAGGTGCGTTTCTACACTACCTGGCCAATTGGCCTGGTTCTTAAAATCATGACCAATATACCAGCGTTGTTTAATGCCTTTATTTTCCGGATCCGGACTAAAACGCCAGTTGCCATCTAACAGCAAGAATGAATTTGGACGAATAACCGCCCTAGGCAACGGGTTAATATAATTATCTCCATCGTCATTATCTTTAATGTGTTTTGTGAAGCTATAATTCGGGTGGTTGCTGTCTATATCCATGCGCTTTTCTATTGAGGACCATCTTGATATCTATAAAAACAATAGCCATTAATTTTGGTTTTGAAAAAGGCCTGTCCAGATTTTTTATGACAATTCTGCCTAACCGCTTAACGGTATGAAACAGATCGAATTAGAAAACGTAGAGGTTTACCTCAACCTGATTAAAAGCCTGAAACAAGAGAACCTGAATGCAGGTAATGACCAGGATTTCCTGTTCAGGGGGCAGACCAGCGATTCGCCGCTGCTGCCTAAAATATGCCGGCTCGAAGCAAAAATGGATGTGCTTGATGCAGAGAAACTGTTGCTTAAAGAGTTTAAACGTACCAACCCTTTATTGATTAAAGAACAGCATGCCCTCGACGATTGGGATTACCTGACCCTGGGACAGCACTTTGGCTTGCCAACAAGGCTTTTAGACTGGTCAAATAATGCGCTCACCGCCCTGTGGTTTGCCACCGGCGAAAGCAATTCTTATACCCTGAAGAACGAACCGGATGCAGTAGTCTGGATTTTAATGGCTCATCATGAAGACATAGAGCCTGATATGGAAACCCTCTATCCATTTGATGTGCCCTCCATGAAAATCATCAGGCCCAGGATCATTAAACAGCGCATTAACAACCAGTCGGGTTTATTCAGTATTTCCTCTTCCCGCGACGTGCTGGAAAAAAGAGCCATTAACGAGTTGGATTCTTTTAAGGATAAACTGGTGAAAGTTAAGATTGCCTCAGAGAAGCTGATGGAAATCAGAACCGATCTCAATACGCTGGGCGTAAATGCATTTACCATATTTCCTGAGCTGGAAGGTTTATGCAATTACCTGCAATGGCGTTACTTCAAATGATAAAACCGGGTATTTCTACTTTATTAAAAATGATGTTTTTTTTGGTAAAAACGGGTACTTAACCCAGAACATTTTGCTTCCCGGAAAGGTTGAATATTTAAGAAATGATTTTAATTAATTTATTCACATCCTTATGAAAAATGTTAAATTATTTACCGCCCTTTTTTTGGCCTTTAGCACAGTTTTAACGGTTTCTTCCTGTAAGAAGGACAATGACAACGATTTTCGAATGAGTAACCAGGATTTTGTTAACCGGGCATCCAGCAGTAATAATTTTGAAATTGCTGCAGGTAACCTGGCCATCACAAAAGGTGTTAGCGAAGAAGTAAAAGCTTACGGGCAGCATATGGTGAATGACCATACTGCTGTTGGCGCTGAAATGAAGGCCCTGGCTTCTGCTAAAGGATGGTCTGTGCCAACCAGTTTAATGCCTAAAGAACAGGCTAACCTCGACAGCCTGAACAGTGCTACCGGTGCTGCTTTTGATGCTTTGTTTGCGAGAAAGATGGTGGTTTCGCATCAGGAAGCGATCGACTTATTTGAAATGGCTTCCAGAGCCAATGGCGTGCCTGATGCCGACCTCAGAACATTTGCTTCGGGTAAGTTACCAGCATTAAGAACACACTTACAGGAGGCCACTGCGCTTCTGGACAGGCAAACACCGTAATTATGCTCAAGGTTTAAAACGAATCCAGGAATTGAAAAGTGTCAATTGTTAAAAGCTATACACATAAATCTAAGTGTATGACAACGACAACTAAAAAATTAGACACAGAAAAACGGGTTCGCAAATCTGTTGCACATTTTTATGATGAGCGTTTGATTAAAGAAATCGTACAGGCTGTAGAGGATGGCACACCCAGGTTGGCGTTGGGCTACACGTAAGTTGTGATTATTTAACCCCCGAAAAGGCACATTTGATGACAGGAACACTCAAGAAAAGGTGGAAAAACAAAGCCTATAAAACAGAAGCAAATCCTGATTGTATAGCTGATATGCAATTACCAAAATTACTTGTATAACCATTACCTAAATAATTTCACCCGTGAATAGCTTTGTTAAAACAAGACACATTGACCGTTACGATCTGACTTTCACTGATTTTTGATGTCTTCACCTTACTGTTTTAACGTTACTAATTTTCGCCTTTATACAGTCCGGTTTTCAGGAGCGGTTACAAAATTTTCGGAGCAATATAATTGATGAAATAGCCGCTTTTTTAGGGCAAAAATCAGCTAAATCCTTTAAAGCAGTTTCTGATTTTGAACAGGTGTAAACCTATTTCAGGAATAAAAATTATTTCTACTTTTTGCCTTAGTTATAAGGGCCTTAGAAGGGGGTTAGAAGGGCCTTTCAAGGGCCTTTGAACGGCCACGGCCGTCTAAACACCCTTATAACCCCCTCGTAACGGCGTCATGACGGCAATATACCTGACGGTTGCACGTTGGCTCTACAATTTTTCAACTACTATCCGGCTTAATTACTTGGTTCAGTAAAATCATGGTTCCGGGAACAATGTCATTAGTCACCTGTTATGCGATAAAGGTTTATGGAAAAAT
>NZ_JAZQNU010000135.1:0-82499 GCF_045627485.1 Pedobacter sp.
GTTTCAAAAACACGAGCCAGAGATATGAACGTGCCGAAACGCTCATGAACCAGTACGAACTGTCGAAAGGGAACGTTCTCGAGGCATATTCCACGCTCATGTCGTCAGAGGCGCTGTGGAAAAAAGCCAGAAATAACCTGCATGGGTTCGGGATGGCCACGCCAGGCACCCACTTTCATATGACGCTCGCTGCCGAGCAACAAGGTGTGCCAGGCAAACAAATGACCACTAGTTAATGGCTCTTGGTAGGTTTGCCGTAAATCGACCATGAGTTCTGCAATACCCTTAGCTTTTAGATCTGATGCCTGGTGTTTATCGACTAAACCCAATCCGTTTCTAATCGACGACATCACATCCTTACGGTTAAGGTATTCACCTTCAATTTCAGATGTTTTTATAGCTTCAGAAACCATGACCTCAATAATCGCCTTCATTTTTGTATTTGCAGGCAAAGCCTTAACCAAGCCAGTAATTAAGCCTGTTTTTTCAGCAAATTGATGAAGCATTTCCTCAATTTTAACCAGTTTATAGTTAAAATGCGGCCAGGAATTTCTTTGCCAGTTATACATGATGAGCCGAATATTTATTCTATTCGGCTCAAATATACACATAATAATGAGCCGAATAGAATAAATAATCGGCTCATCCGAAGAAGAGTTTTGGGCATCACTAAATTGATAATCAGTGAAATATACTTAACATATTTAGCAAATACCAGTACTTTTAACAAAGAACAAATACAGAACCCTCTTGTTCTTAAATATAACCACCAATACGGCTCCTTATGAAAAACTGGACAAGAACCCTGACCATTGTCGCCATACTATCTGGTCTAATTTACAGTTGCACTAAACATGACGACTTTTGGGAGTCGATTATTCCAGAGACCAAGGATCAACCGACTTCAAGCCAGATTAAAGCATATGTTTTCAGGCCGGCGCAGGCACCTGCATCAGATGCAAATATCCAGCAATTAAAAGTACCTCCTGGGTTTACTGTTAATAAATTTGCCGACGGATTAGGCAAACCAAGGATTTTGACTATTAGCAGTACCGGCAATGTTTACGCGTCGGATCGTGAAGCCGGTATTATCATGCTATTAAAGGATACGAATGCCGATGGCATAGCCGACGCTAAATCGACGGTGGCTACCATAAACCAGGCTCATGGCCTGGCAATACACCAATCTAAAATGTATATTGCTGCAGTAAAAGAAGTCTATGTAGCAGATATAAATGCTGATGGAACATTAAGTGCACCCCGAATGATCATCAGCGACCTACCGGATGGCGGGCAACACCCCAACCGTACATTGGCTATCGGCCCTGATGGTTTACTTTACATTTCAGTCGGCAGTACTTGCAACTCATGTCCGGAACCTAATAAAATGAATGCTACCCTGGTTCGAAGTAATTTAGATGGCAGCAATAAAAAGGTGTTTTCAAAAGGATTACGAAACACTATAGGCTTTGGCTGGCATCCAGCAACTTCGGAATTGTGGGGAATGGATCATGGGATTGACTGGCTTGGTGATGAAGAACAACGGGAAGAAGTCAACCTGATTAAGGAGAATCTTAACTACGGCTGGCCTTATATTTACGGAGAAAGTAAGTATAATCCGACTGAACCGCCGCAGGGCGATACTACCTACAGTCAATACGCACAGTTAAGCACTGAGCCAACACTGACCTACCAGGCGCACGCTGCACCAATGCAGATGGCATTTTATACAGGTGATCGTTTTCCGGCAGATTATAAAAACGATGCTTTTATTGCCATGCGTGGTTCCTGGAACAGGAGTGTTCCGGCAGGATATAAAATTGTACGCCTGCATTTTGAAAACGGCAAACCTATTCGTTTTGACGACTTCCTGACTGGCTTTTTAATTAATGGTAACCAATCACATTTTGCGAGGTTGGTTGGTGTAGCGGTGCATCCTGATGGCTCACTGCTCGTTTCCGACGATACCAACGGTGTTATTTACAGGGTAACCAACTAAGCGGAGTATTATAAGCCCTACTGCTCCGGCTCCGTATGTTGCCTTAATTGCTTTGGACCTTGTGGCCAGATAAACGCAGTACTCTGTTTTTTCCAGCCTAAGCTCTTATAAAAAGCATCTTTCCCTGGTGCCGCAGTTAATGTTACAAAATGATAATTCTCTAATTTATCGTTAAGGGTTTTAACCAGTTTTTTACCCAATCCCCTTCCCTGGAAATCGGGATCTACCACGATGTCCCCAAGCATGGCATAATATCGGCCATCGTCAATGGTGCGCCCGAAGGCTACCAATCGCTCTTCATGGTACACAAACATTGTCCACGTGCTGCTATAAAAAGCCTTCTTTATCTCTTCCGGAATACGCGTACGCCAGTTCACTTTTTCAAACAATGAACAGACATAAATCCAGTCGATTGTGCTGAGGTTGGGGTTAATTTTAAACACGAGTTCTTTATTATCCAGGAAGGTCGATAGCATATGTTTTAACGAATAAAGATGAGGGAAATGTTACATACAAATATGATAATTAAATAATCAGTTTGTTAATCAAAAACATTAAAATGTTTAGTTTTAGCGCATGAAACTTTTACATATGAAGCTCAGACACTATTTGTTATTTGCACTATTTTTTCTTTTCTATTATCCAACGCAGGCACAAACATTTAAATACGGATTTGTAACCGATACACATGTTGGTACCGACACCGGCGAAGATGATTTACGGAACACCGTTGCCGATTTAAATAAACAGGCAGACCTAGATTTTATACTGGTTACCGGTGACATCACGGAGATGGGTACACAAAAGGAAATCAAACTGGCCAAAGAAATTCTTTCCGGGCTAAATAAACCATTTTATGTAATTCCTGGGAACCACGATACCGGCTGGTCAGAATCTGGTGGTGTTGACTTTATCAGAGAGTTTGGTGATGATAAATTTACTTTCGACCACAAAGGATTCCGTTTTATTGCCTGTGCATCGGGACCCTACGTTCGCATGTCTGACGGCCACATCCCCCGCGATGCTACCGTTTGGCTTGACAATATATTAAAAAACACTCCTAAGGATATGCCGGTGGTATTTATAAACCATTATCCAATAGACAACAGCCTTGATAACTGGTATGAAGCAATAGACCGCGTTAAAAAGTACAACATCCAATATGCCATTTGTGGCCATGGCCATGCCAACAAAGCCATGGATTTTGAAGGCATCGAAGGCACCATGGGGCGCTCCAACCTGCGTGCTAAAGACAGCATTGGTGGATATAATGTAGTAACTATGCGTAAAGATTCGGTGTTCTTTGCTGTAAAAAGACCTGGATTAGAAGTTCAACAGCCATGGCGTAAATTTGCTTTAGGCACTTTTAAACCGAAAAGCTATGGTCCGTTTGAAAGACCTTCATTTGCTATAAATGATACTTACCCTGAAGTAAAAAAAACCTGGTCGTACCATTCGGCAGCCAATGTAATTTCCACACCAGCTACTGATGGTAAAACTGTAGTGGTAGGTAATGCGATTGGGGAGATTGAAGCTTTTAATTTAGCCGATGGAAAGAAAAAATGGACCTACAAGACAGGTGGCGCCATTTATTCATCTCCGGTTATGGTTAAGGGTATGGCAATTTTAGGAAGTGGCGATGGACATGTCTATGCCATGGATATTAATTCAGGAAAGTTGGTTTGGAAATACAAAGCCCAAGCCGCTGTATTAGGATCGCCGGTAGTACAAAAAGGAAAAGTATTTATCGGATCAAGCGATAACACTTTCCGTGCTTTGAATGTTAAAAATGGCAACCTGGTATGGGAATTTAAAGGCGTAGAAGGCACACTTGTAGGTACACCACTCCTGTATAAAGATAAGGTGATTTTCGGCTCCTGGGGGCGTCATCTGTATGCGCTAAAAAAGAGTAACGGTGATTTGTTATGGAAATGGAATAATGGACATGGCAACCGCATGTATTCGCCAGCTATGGTTACACCCGTTGCACATGATAATGTGGTCTACATTGCTGCGCCCGACCGTGTGCTAACGGCAATAGATGCCAATGAGGGAACAACACTTTGGCGCAATAAAGAAGCTACTGTGAGAGAATCCATAGGCATCTCGGAAGACAAATCATTGATCTTTGGAAAAACCATGAACGATGAGGTGGTTGCCTATCAAACGCAAAAGACAGATCCTGGCGTATTATGGCGGTTAAACCTGAAATATGGTTATGAACATGTTCCATCCATGCTGATTGCAAAGGACAATAACGTTTTCTTTGGCACCAAAAACGGTGTAATTTACGCCTTTGACCCTAAAACAAGAAAACAGGTGTGGGCACATAAAGTTGACCATTCTATGGTGAACACCGTGAATGTGATTAATGGAAAAAAGGTGCTTGTAGCAACCATGGACGGGGTAATAACCCTGTTGGAAAAAGTAAATTAACCAACAGGGAGACTCGTTATTTCTTTCCGACGATCACCTTGGTGAAATCTTGGGTATTTAGATATTTGTTGGCCAGTGTGCGTAGCGCGCTGGCCTCTATTGTTTTTACGGTTTCAATATAACGATCGTAATATGCATAATCCAATCCGGAGAAGAAGATGCTTTTAAATTTATCGGCATGCGAAAATGCGTTTTCCAGGCTACCTAACATAGAACCTAACATGTAATTACGTACCAGGTCGAGTTCGGCATCTGATACCAGGTCTGTTTTCAGGATATCAATTTCTTTTTCAATCTCCGTTAAAGCCTTTCCGCAAACATCTGCACCTACTTCGGTAGCGATAAAGAAGTAACCGGCATCTTTCATAGATACCACTGCGGAACCAATGCCATAGGTGTACCCTTTGTCTTCACGGATATTTGCCATCAGGCGTGAGCCAAAGTAACCACCCAAAAGGCAATTTAATACCTGGAAGCCTGCAAAATCAGGATGGGTACGGTTAATGGCCAATGTTCCCATGCGTATGGCAGATTGTATGGCGCCTGGACGTTCAATAAGGATTTCCCCTTTGGGTGCCGGCGCAAATGCAAAGTTGTTTTGAACTGAAGGCAGGTCATTGTTCCATGTTTGTCCGAAAATTTGATTCAATAAAGCGAATTCGGTGTGCTCAAATTTACCAGACACAAACAATGTACAGTTAGCTGGTTTATAAGCTGCCTTGTAATAAGCTAATAAATCTGCACGTTGCAACGCATCATATTCGGCAAATCCGATGTTAGATCCATAACTGGTATCGCCAAAGATGGCATGAGCAAAGTTTTTACGGGCCAGGAAGTCATTCTTTTCTAAACTTACCTGTAGATTCTGCTTTTGATTCTGGATAAAGATTTCCAATTCCTGCTGTGGAAACACACTTTCATCTAATATAGACTTCAATATGGGTAATACAGAAGGCAGGTGTTTGTTTAATGTATACAGCTTAATACTGCTTTGATCGGCACCATATTCAGTTTGTAAAAAGGCACCGTAATAATCTACTTTATCAGCAATGTCTTTGGCCGATAACGATGCCGTTCCATTGTTAATCAAATGGTTTACGGCAACTGCCTGTAAGGGTTTAGTAGCGTCGTAGTTAACATTATCGAAGATAAACTCGATCCGTACTAATTCTTGTTTGCCGGCATTGATGGTATATACTTTAATTCCATTATCAAGCACCTGCTCTTGTGGCGTAATAAATTTTATTTCTGATACCTGCATAGAATCAGGTACGAGGGTTCTATTTAGCATCTTTATCGATTAAATAATATAAGGTTGAACATTGTTCCTTTACGAAAGTCTGTTGTGCAGCTTCCTGTATTTGTTCTGCAGTAACTGACAGGTAACGGTCGATCTCTGTATTCAGCAGGTTGGCATCGCCCAATAGTTCATAATAAGCCAGATTCATGGCTTTGTCAAGTAAGCTCATCTCGGCAAAGACCATTATTGATTCGGATTTGTTTTTCACTTTGGTCAACTCATCAACAGATATCGGCTCTTGTTTAATAAGTTCCAGTTCTGTCCAGATTGCTGCTTCCGCTGCCTCCATAGATACACCTTCTACTAATTTACCTTCAACAACAAAAAGTCCATCGTCTAAACTACTGGTAATATAGGCATGAATATCACTAAACAACTGTTGATCTTTTAACAGCTTATTGTATAAACGTGACGACTGTCCTTGTGACAATATATCAGACATAAGGTCAAAACGCTGATAGGCTTCGCTCCTTCTGTTTGGCATTTTAAAGGCCATGTAAATGGCATTCAAAGGCACATTGGCCTTAACCGTTAATTGGCGTGCTTCAGTTTGCAGGGGTTCCTGCGGCAGGTTTCTTTCATAACGTTCACCTGCAGGAATATTACCAAACCATTTCTCGGCCATCGCTTTGATATGGGCTGTTTTCACGTTACCACCAACTACCATAATGGCATTTTGCGGGTTATAGTGTTTTTTGAAAAAGGCTTTCACATCTTCCATCTTTGCCTCTTCAATTTGTTTTAGATCCTGCCCGATTGTTGCCCAGCGATATGGGTGAGTTTGGTAAGCTAAAGGACGCAACTTTAACCATACATCGCCATAGGGCTGGTTAAGGTAACGCTGTTTGAACTCTTCACATACCACGTTCCTTTGTGTTTCCAGACTTTTCTCGGAAAAGGCCAGGCTTAACATGCGGTCGCTTTCCAGCCAGAAAGCAGTTTCCAGGTTTACAGCAGGTAAAGTGATGTAATAGTTAGTAATATCATTACTGGTAAAGGCATTGTTCTCTCCTCCTACTCTTTGTAAAGGCTCGTCATAAGACGGAATATTAATAGAACCACCAAACATCAGGTGTTCGAAAAGGTGTGCAAAGCCGGTTTTACCCTCCTCTTCATCCCTCGCACCTACGTCATATAAAATATTTAATACCGCCATGGGCGTTGTATCATCTTCATGTACTAAAACACGCAATCCGTTAGCTAGTGTAAAACGGTTGAAATCTACCATATATTTAAAAATAATTGCGGCAAAGATAGGAATTTAAAAAGAACGGAACTTATGGTTATCTTTGGCAGATGAACACTGCTGATCTATTACACAGGGCCCTGCAATTCGACTTTCTAACTCAGGAAGAGGGCGTTTTTCTATACCATCATGCTGCTACCGCCGAACTGGCCTATGTAGCAAATGAACTGAGAAAGAAACAAGTGCCCAGTGGGAAAGTAACCTGGCAAATAGACAGAAATGTGAATACCACCAATGTTTGTATTGCCAATTGCAAATTCTGTAATTTCTTTAGACGACCTGGTCATGAAGATAGTTACATTACAGACATTGAGACCTATAAAGTTAAAATTGAAGAGACTTTTCGTTTAGGTGGCGACCAGCTTCTATTACAAGGAGGGCACCATCCGGATTTAGGACTTGAATTTTATTCGAACCTGTTCCGCACACTTAAAGAACTTTATCCGGATTTGAAACTTCATGCGTTAGGTCCGCCGGAAATTGCCCACGTTGCTAAACTAGAAGGAAAATCGCATACAGAAGTATTAGCGGCTTTAAAAGCTTCCGGAATGGATTCTTTGCCGGGTGCCGGTGCAGAGATTTTAAACGATCGTGTAAGAAGGTTAATTTCTAAAGGAAAATGTGGCGGACAGGAGTGGCTTGACGTGATGCGCGCTGCACACCAACTGGACATTACCACTTCGGCCACTATGATGTTCGGTCATGTGGAGACTATCGAAGAACGTTTTGAACACTTGGTGTGGATCAGACAGGTGCAAAGTGAGAAACCTGCAGACGCAAAAGGCTTTCTTGCCTTTATACCATGGCCTTTCCAGGATGATGGTACATTATTAAAAAGATTGAGGGGAATTAGCAACAATGTTTCTGGCGATGAATACGTGCGTATGCTGGCACTAAGCCGAATCATGCTTCCTAATATTAAAAATATTCAGGCCTCGTGGTTAACAGTTGGAAAAACTGTTGCCCAGCTTTGCCTTCATGCAGGTGCGAATGATTTTGGTTCCATCATGATTGAAGAAAACGTAGTTTCTGCAGCAGGAGCACCACATCGTTTCACTGCAAAAGGGATTCAGGATGCTATTAAAGAGGCTGGTTTTGAACCTCAGTTACGTGGACAACAATATAATTACAGAGATTTACCGGAATTTTTAGAAGAACAGGTTATCAATTACTAAATTGGCATAAAATCTCTCTCTATGCTGGTACTTAACGCAATCATTGTTGATGATGAAGAATTCGCACGTTCTTCTTTATACTTTTTACTTCAGGAAAATTGCGAAAATATTCATCTCACCGGCATAGCAAAATCAGTTAGTGAAGCTAGAATTTTATTACAGGAAAATGAGGTAGACCTCGTTTTCCTGGATATCGCCATGCCAGGCGAAAATGGTTTTGAGTTAATTCCCACAGCGATACAAAACAATGCTCATGTGGTGTTCACCACGGCATTTGATCAATATGCCCTACGCGCCATCAAGGCAAATGCCCTTGATTACCTTCTGAAACCAATAGATATTGACGAATTAAAGGAAACTGTTAACAAGGCCACCAGGCTGGTAGAAACAAATAAACTTGCCCAACAACAAAATCGTGAACAGCTTACCATGCTGGCCGGCTATTTGGATGACCGTTCGGAAATAAGGAAACTGAGTTTACCTAATGGCCAGGGTGGATATACGATTGTTGACTTTGATGACATAATTAACATTGAAGCCGACAGCAACTACTCTGTCTTTTACCTGAATAGTAAAGACAAAATCACGGTAGCAAAAGTGTTGAAGGAATATGAAGGGATTTTACCGGAGAGTAAGTTTGTACGGGTTCATAAGTCAAGCATGATCAACCTGGATTACCTTCAGGAGTATAATTCGAAAAACGGTTTAGAGCTTACTTTAAAAAGTGGAGTTAAAATTGCTGTTTCCCGCAGGAGAGCAAGTGAATTTGCTGAAAAAGTTAAATCCTATACCAACTTAAAGAGTGATAAATAAAATTACGTTCTTCAGGTTTTTACTGCTACTAACGGTATTGCTTGCCGGCATAACAGTTTGTGTGGCACAATCGACATTTATACAGCATTACACCACCAAAGATGGTTTACCGAGTAATAATTGTTATTCTATCCTTCAGGATTCCCATCAGTTTATATGGGTGGCCACAGATGCCGGGGTAAGCCGCTTTGACGGCCAGCGTTTCGAAAATTTCACCATTGATGACGGGATGCCTGACAACCAGGTGCTTCAGATTAAGGAAGATAATAAAGGACGAATCTGGTTTTTGGCTTTTAACGGGGAAATGAGCTATTTCCACAACGGCAAGATTTACAATAGCACCAACGATCAAGCTCTGGGCCTACTCAAATTTGACGCTGTAATAATTTCGATATTTCATGATAAGCAGAATAGACTCTGGTTTGGCACCAACAAAAATCAGTTGTTCATGTTTGATG
Organism: Pedobacter sp.; assembly: GCF_045627485.1. Lineage (GTDB taxonomy): Bacteria > Bacteroidota > Bacteroidia > Sphingobacteriales > Sphingobacteriaceae > Pedobacter. Next base: position 9,428 of record NZ_JAZQNU010000135.1, read on the forward strand.
GCAAAAGATTATTCAAATTCAGTTCTACCGACTATAAAAACCAGTTTACATTTAGTTATGCCAGCGAAGACGCGAGTGGCAAAATATGGATATATAGCCAAAACAACGTGCGTTTATATAATAATGGTAAATTTAGTCTGGTAAACAGCAATACACCTGCACCACCATCATATCATAAAATGATTGCGGCTCCGCATAACAACACGATGTGGTACCTGGATAAAAAAGGGCTGAACTATAAAAGTGGCAAACTTCAGAAACTGGTTAAACCTATCGACCCTAAGTTAACTAATTTAGAACTGGGATACTTTCATGTTGATCGAAAAGACCTATGGTTAAGTAGTCAGGATGGCGTTTTTCATATCGATTCTTCAGGCCGTACAATACAGTATCTAAGGGGTGTACCTACAGTGCAAGTAATTAAGGATAGGCAGCAAAATATGTGGTTTACGGGTAGCGACGGGGTTTATATGTTGCCTCGCATGGAAAACCGGATGTTTACGATAAATAAATCACATGGTTTAAGCAGTAATGTGGTCAAAAGTGTACTTAAAGACAGGGAACAAAACATATGGCTTGGCCTTGAAGGGGGATACCTTAACAAACTTGATGCGGGGAAAAAAATTAGTGAGTATAGGGTGCAACACAACCGCCCTTTTCATACTGGCATTAAGAAACTGACGCTGAAAGCAGACGGTAAATCAATTTATTTTGCATCTGATGAAGGTCTGGGTGTGATTAGTAATATCCATAGTGATCAACACACAAATACATACTTACAAGAACAACAGCATTCCGTGTTTGTAGTAAAAGACTTCTCCTTAAAAGAGGACCATTCGTTGGCAGTCGCCTTATCATCGGGCGTCCTAGTGTTAAACGGCCAGGATAAAAATTTGCATTTTTCCTTGTCGGGCCTCCGGGAAGGAAAAGATTTTTTTAAGGATAGGGCGTATAGCACTTTTTACGACAAAGAAGGGAAATTATGGTTCTCTAATACCCGGGGACTCCATGAGTTCAGTAACGGCAAGTTAACACCGTTTTTAAAAAACTCTGTCATCACCAAAAGAATTAACGATATTAAACAGCTGCCAGATGGCACACTTGTACTGGCAACCGACGGTTATGGGTTAATTTTGACAGATGGTAAAAAAATTCTTCATCATATTACGCAACTTGATGGACTGGCCAGTAACATCTGTGGAGAACAATTTATAAGTGGTGAAGATATTTGGGTAATTACCAATAAAGGGATTAACCGGATCTGCATGGAGGGGAACAAACCACTGGTAGAATCATTTCAATACACCAATGCTTTATTAAGAAATGACGTAAACGACCTTTACATTGATAAGGGTACCTCCTACTTTGCAACCAACAGTGGTTTGGTCTATTTTTATAACAAAACACATAACCAGCTAATTAAGCCACCGGAGGCTCTGGTTACTGGCATTGTGGTGGACGGAACGAAAAGAAACATTGCCGATGTTGATATTAAGGTGAATCCTTTGAATAATAAAATCACGTTGTACTTCACAGCAATTGATTTTCAGAATCAGGACATGTGGTTCCGCTACCGACTGAAACCGGAAAATAAATGGACAGAAACCAGGATAAAAAGGGTTGACGCTGCTGCACTAGAACCTGGCAATTATAATTTCGAAGTGCAGGCAAAAACCATTAACAGCGATTGGGGTGAACCAGCGTTTTTGAAATTCGAGCTGGAAGCTAAATTTTGGGAAACCACCTGGTTCAAATTAGTAATATTTGCATTGGGTGGACTATGTTTATATGGAATTGCCGTAGTGGTGACTAAAAAACAAAAAAATAAAGAGCAACAAAAACTGTTACTGAAAAATAAAATCCTGATGCTAGAACAAAGGGCCCTGCAAGCCATGATGAACCCACATTTTGTATTTAATGTGATGAATTCAATTCAGCATTATATCAATACAAAAGACACTTCCTCAGCCAATAAAGTGTTAACAGGCTTTGCAAAACTGATTAGGAAAAATTTGGAGATTTGTACGAAAAGTTATATATCACTACAGGAGGAACTGGAATACCTGGAATTATACCTGAGTCTTGAAAAGAAAAGATTCGGAGATAAACTCCATTATGAGATAAGTATCTCCCCCGATATAGATAAGGAAGAAACATTCATTCCATCAATGTTATTGCAGCCTTATATTGAAAATGCGATATGGCATGGAATTATGCCATTGGAGGAAGGTGGCGAACTTAAAATCACCATTAGTATGGATGAGCATGCTGATCTAATGATAGAGGTTTGTGACAACGGGGTTGGTATAGACAATTCGCTAAAACATAAGAAGTTTACACATAACAGTAAAGGCATGAATTTAACACAGGAACGGATTAACCTGTTAAACCAGATTGCAACCAACCCTATACAAATTCAGGTAAAACAAAATGGAATTTCTGGGACTTCTGTTAAGATTTTGATCAAATTAGCAGAATAATTACCGTTTACTCAATTAATGATACCACATACTAATTTGTGTTGCTACGTCTGGTTAATAGCCTTATACTTGTATCAGATTTTAAACAAACCTAGTTTGAAAAACGTTCTTATAGAATTGATAAAGATATTTTACCCTAACCTTAAAACTATCTCAATTCAGGTTTCATTTGTGTGTTAAAAGTGGTAAAGCTAATACCTTTACCACTTTTTTTTATCCAAATATTCGCCAGCCAGGCACTTACAGCGTAAACAAAAGATATATCTCAGGATATACGTCAAACATTTTTAAAGGCATCTTTTTTTTGAAATACTTTCTTGCACAAACGCTTTTTGTTTTAATTTTGGTGAATAGAAATGCGTAAATTTAAACCAAGCAATCCATTTATTAATTTAGTTTTTTTGTAATGACAACTCCGAAAAAAACCATCAAGAAAAGTCCGATAGAGGAAGTTGAAGAGCTTGATTTGCTCAACGAAAATGCTATTAAAGGCACTAAAAACAAGAAGTCATTTGTAGATGATGACGATGATGAATTCGATCTTCCACTGGACGATTTGGATACCTTTAATGACTATATTGACGACGACGAAGACGACACCTATTAGTTTCAAAAAACGTACACCCTAACATCCTTAAAAGGATGTTTTTTATGAAAAGACTTTATACATGCAGATCCTTCCCGTTAGTGATTCCAAGACAAAAAAAGAATTTTTAGCGCTTGCCCGTTATATTTACCAGGATGATGAAAACTGGATTTGTCCATTGGATATGGACATCGATGCTGTGTTTAATCGCAATACCAATCCGTTTTTCAAACATGGGGCATGCACCAGGTGGATTTTAAAAGATGATCATGGGAAAACCATAGGAAGGATCGCTGCTTTCATTAATGATAAAAAAGCATATCAGTTCGACCAGCCTACTGGTGGTATCGGATTTTTTGAGTGTATTAATGACGAGAAAGCGGCATTTAAGTTATTTGACACGGCTAAAGAATGGCTTTCTGAAAAAGGTATGAAAGCCATGGATGGCCCCATAAACTTCGGGGAGAACGATTCTTACTGGGGTTTACTTGTAGAAGGCTTCACACCCCCTTCTTATGGAATGAATTATCACAAGCCATACTACAAGGCACTCTTTGATAATTATGGCTTTACCAAAGAATATGAGCAGATAACTAATCATTTACAGATTAGAAATCCTTTTCCCGAAAGATTTACAAAAATAGCTAATTGGGTTGCCGGTAAACCGGGATATACCTTTGAGTTCTTTTCGAAGAAAAATTCTGAAAAGTATGTGGAAGACTTGATGGAAATCTATAATGATGCCTGGAAAGACTTTGAAAATTTTGTACCCATAAAAAAAGAAACCCTCCAGGAAAGCTTCAAAAAAATGGAAGCCATCATGGATGAGAAACTCATCTGGTTTGCATACATCAATGGAGAACCTGCGTCGTTTGTGGTTATTATACCTGATGCTAACCAATTAATTAAAGGTTTTAATGGGAAATTAGGGTTATTGGAAAAGGTAAAATTTGTTTACCGACGCTGGAAAGGTGTTAACCGTATGCGTGCGATTGTGATGGGAACAAAAACAGCTTACCAAAAACTTGGACTTGAATCGGCTTTGTTTATAAAACTTAAAGAGTATGTGCTTCCTTTAAACCAGTATGATGAACTGGAGTTGTCCTGGGTAGGAGATTTTAATGATAAAATGCTTTCCATACACCAGGCTACAGGTGCCACCTTTGGAAAGCGACACCTCACCTTGCGTAAGATTTTTTAATTTACTTCTGTCTGATTTCTTCGTATAGTTCGATCACTTTCTTTTGAAGTTTGATGATCTCTTCCTCTCTGGAAGATAGCTTTGTCTTGAGCGTATTAATTTCTTCGAAATTTACTGACTGCGGATTTTCTCCCTCTTTAGAGATGATATCCATGGTGGAAACTTCGAATAAGTTTGCAATTTGTGCTAACCTTGAAATATTGATATCCGTGATACCTGTTTCAATTTTAGAAAATGCTGGTATTGATATATTAAGGCGTTTCGCTACCTCGCCCTGACTCCAGCCGTTCTTCTGCCGCAATTGCCTGATGTTTTTACCAATGACGTTCATGTTTTGATTTTAGATATTAATTATTGTGCATTAAACTACTTATTCAACTCCTGTGCCAGTTTAACGAGATCTAAACCCCCGAAATTCCCTGAACTCATGAGTAATAAATTTGTATTGTTAAAACTTAAGCTTAACAAATACTTTTCAAAATTGAGAGCGTCATTAAAAAATCGCAATTTAGCATTTTTAAATGCAGATTGAACTTCTAACTCACTAAAAGGAGGAATTTTCTTATGTTGGAAAGTCTTTTCATTAATATAAACTATGGCCTCATCTGCGATATCCATAGTGTGTTCATATTGAAGAAGAAAATTTTTATTAAGACTACTAAATGTATGCAACTCTATACAGGCAACGAGCTTTCTGGCTACAAATTGAGACTTTACAGCATCTATAGTCGCTTTTAACTTAGACGGTGAATGCGCAAAATCCTTATAAACGTTCGTATTTTTTTCACTTAACAACAACTCTAACCGCTTCGAAGCTCCTTTAAATGTGGCTATTGCCAACTGGAAATCTGCAGCAGTTATACCTAATTGTCCACATACCAACTTTGCAGCGGACAGATTCATCAAATTATGATCTCCAAAAACATTGAGAGAAATTTCCTCTGGCAAAAGATAGGTAACTCCATCCTTTATTTCATGTTCAGGAACGTTATACGGTATCTTCTCTATTTTCGCATCTGATTTAGCTACAAGTTCAGCTAACACAGAATCTGTTTCACAATAAATTAATTTTCCATTTGGTTCTATAGTTTTGATAAAAACATCAAACTGATGAATATAGTTTTCAAAAGTTGGAAAAACATTTATGTGATCCCAGGCAATACCACTAATTACCGCAATATTTGCTTTGTACAAGTGAAATTTAGGGCGCCTGTCGATTGCGGAAGCGAGGTATTCATCGCCTTCAATGATGATTAAAGGGGCTTCCTCGGTGATCTTCACCATCGTATCAAAGCCTTCCAACTGTGCGCCAACCAGGTAATCAAAGTCACGATGATAGAAATTTAACACATGCAGAATCATCGAAGTGATTGTCGTTTTACCGTGACTACCACCAATAACTACCCTTAACTTATCTTTAGACTGTTCATAAATATACTCTGGATATGAATATATCTTTAAACCCATTGCTCTGGCTTTTACTAATTCTGGATTGTCATCAAAAGCATGCATACCCAAAATTACTGCATCCAAATCAGCTGAAATGTTCCCTTCGTTCCAGCCCATTGATGCTGGAAGCAAACCATAGCTACCTAATCTACTGCTGGATGGCTCAAAAATAACGTCGTCTGATCCCGTAACCACATAACCCTTTTTATGCAATGCAATAGCCAGGTTATGCATGGCACTTCCGCCAATTGCAATAAAGTGTATACGCTTCATAATTAATTAGTTCTTAATAAAATGAGCAGCGACCCAGTCGCCTATTTTTTTGTGGTCCTGGTAAACGATGTTAAATTCTGTACAGGCTTCTTTGATCATCCCTAGATCCGGACTCTCATAAAAACCGCTAAAGAAAATATGTCCACCGCTGTTTAGAACCTTCGCGTAGACAGGAATTTGGTCCAGTAAAATATTTCGGTTAATGTTAGCCAGGATTACGTCGAACGAATCAGCCGGAATGGCTTCCTTCCCTCCGCATATGGCGACAATATTTTGAATATTATTTAAGGCTATATTTTCAAGTGTACTTTGATAACACACTTCATCATAGTCGATAGCTACCAATTTTGAAGCACCTCTTTTACCTGCTAAAATAGCAAGAATACCAGTACCACACCCCATATCTAAGACTGTTTTACCTGGTATATCAGTTTGTAAAATATACTGCATCATCATTGTTGTGGTTTGATGATGTCCAGTTCCGAAAGCCATTTTTGGATCGATCACAATTTCATAAGTATACTGTGGCTGCGCTTCATGAAAAGTTGCGCGCACATAACATTCATCTGAGATGATTAGGGGTTGAAAATTCTTTTCCCACTCCTCGTTCCAGTTTTGACCTTCGATTTCTTCTACAGTATAAGTGTAGGAAAATTCACCCTCAAACTGGCTTAAAACAGCCGTTAAATTAACCTGGCTGTATAGTTCAAAGTCAGTAAAGGCAGAAAAACCAGTCGCTGTGTCTTCAAACGTATTAAAACCATTTTCAGCAAGGTCATTTATCAAAAGATCCTTTTGATAATCTTCAATATTTTCGAAGGTAAAAGTTACTTTAATGTACTGCATTAAGAATTAAATGTTTTTACCAAATCAGTGAAATCACGTGATTTTAATGATGCGCCTCCGATAAGTCCCCCGTCAATATCTTGTTGCGAAAACAATTCAGCAGCATTTTTTGGATTACAGCTTCCACCATACAAAATACTCGTGTTTTCGGCAACTTCTTCGCCATATTGCCCAGAGATTTGCTGACGAATAAAAGCGTGTACTTCTTGCGCCTGTTCAGAACTGGCGGTTAATCCTGTTCCAATTGCCCAAACTGGTTCATAAGCCACAATTACGTTGGCAAAATCTTCAGCACTTAAATAAAATAAACCATTTGTTAACTGTGATTTAATAACGTCAAAGTAACTACCATTATTTCGTTCATCTAAAGTTTCACCTATGCAAAAAATTGGAATAAGATTATTTTTTAAAGCAATTTTAGTTTTTTCCAATAAAAGAGAGTCACTTTCCGCGTAATATTGTCTACGTTCTGAGTGCCCGATAATAACATATTCTGCACCTACAGATTTTATCATCTTTGCAGAAATTTCCCCGGTAAAAGCACCGCTTTCGTTCTGGTGACAGTTTTGAGCACCAATTTTAACAGTAGTACCTCCTAATTTAGCTAAACTGTTTAAATGAATATACGGTGCACAAATAATGGCAATCTGATCGCCTTTTTGCTCATCTCTTACCATGTTTACAATCTCTGAAAACAAAGAGATTCCTTCAGCATAGTCCAAGTTCATTTTCGAGTTACCTGCTACAATGTTCTTTCTCATATAAATTTTATTTATTGGTAAATTAAAAGCGTCTATGTTTTTGCGTTAAATCGAAGACATGTTGCAAGATATCCCTTTCCTGCTTATCAAATGACATATTTCTTCGTTCAAATACTTTTTCCGCTGTTTCAAACATTTTTCGAATAGTATAAGTTTCAAAGCCCTGTGCCCCACCCCATGCAAAATCCGGAATGAAATTACGAGGAAAGCCTGGCCCAAAAATATTAGCACTCACGCCAGCTACCGTACCCGTATTAAACATAGTATTAATACCACATTTAGCATGATCGGCCATGATTAATCCGCAGAACTGCAACCCGGTTTTACGGAAACATTCTTTCTCATAATCCCATAATTTCACCTCCGCGTAGTTATTTTTAAGATTGGAGTTATTAGAATCAGCGCCAATATTACACCATTGGCCCATCACCGAATTCCCTAAATATCCCTCATGGCCTTTTGACGAATAACCCCAAATCACCGAGTTGTTAATTTCGCCGCCTACACGGCAAAATGGACCTATCGTTGTTTGACCGTAAATTTTTGCTCCCATCTTAACCTGAGAGTTATTGCATAATGCAAATGAACCCCTGATATGTGATCCTTCCCAGACTTCTGAATTTTTACCCAGGTAAATGGGACCTTTCAGGCTATTGAAAGTAGAACATTCGGCACTAGCGCCATCTTCAATAAAAATATTGTCGCCAAGAAGGGTATTGGTACTACTAAGTAAAGCAGAGGTTCTGCCTTTTGTGAGCAAAGAGAAGTCCTTTTTTATTTCTCCATCGTTATTCTTGAAAATATCCTCAGGGTAAACAATATGGACAAAGTCATGGGTGTATTCCTTTTGGATAAAACCCTTGGCAAGATTTTCATCATGGCTGGTGCCAGGATAGCTACGGTAAGCTAATAAAAGTTCACTTCTAACCAATGCCTCCCCTTCTTGAAGCATCATGATGGCTTCAATCAGCCTTTCATCAGGACATACGGAGCCGTTGATAAATAAAGCCGCTTTCGGCAGAGGAGGATACTTGAAAGACAGATAATCAATAGTTGAGTAGCCATAAGTTCCTTGCAGGTGTTTCTCCCACTTTTGGGAAATTGTCAAAATCCCAACTCGTAGATCTGCAACTGGACGGGTAAAGGTTAACGGACGCAAGGAAAACCATGTCGCATCGTCGAACAAATTCATCATCATAAGCGACAAAAATAAAAAAAGTCCCGAGGCTATTGCATCAGGACTTAAATAATTTCTTTTTTAATGTAGAATTACTTCTTTGCGTAACGAGTTTTAAACTTATCGATACGACCAGCTGTATCTACCAATTTCATTTTACCAGTATAAAAAGGGTGAGAAGTGTGTGAAATCTCTAATTTGTATAGAGGGTATTCGTTACCATCTTCCCAAGTGATAGTTTCTTTAGTATCTACACAGGATTTGGTTAAAAAAGAATATTCGTTAGACATATCTTTAAATACTACAAATCTATAGTTTGATGGATGCAGATCTTTTTTCATGTTATGGTTATATTTATTACTTACGTGTCTCTTATTTTAAAGGATGCAAATATCAATAATTTATTCTTGATTAACAAGTATGCACTATGAATTTGTTCAAAAACCCTAATTATCCATAGGCTGCCAACCCATTTTTATCTGTTTTTAAACCTTTTACCTATTTTTTATTTCTTGGCAAAGCTCAACTAATACCCCTTTTGTTGCTTTTGGATGCACAAAACACACAAGTTTGTTATCGGCACCTAATTTAGGTTGTTCATTAAGTAGCACAAACCCTTCTGATCTTAATCGTGACATCTCCTGCAAAATATCATCTACCTCAAATGCAATATGATGAATACCTTCGCCCCTTTTTTCCAGGAACTTTGCAATTGGACTATCCGCATGTGTAGCTTCCAGCAATTCTATTTTATTTTCTCCAGCCCGAAAGAAGGCAGTGTTGACACCTTCACTATCAACCGTTTCGATTTTATAGCAACTTGTCCCCAGCATACTTTCATAAATATCACTGGCTTCCTGGAGATTTTTGACAGCAATACCGATATGTTCGATTTTATTCATTTTCCAAAGTTAGATAAATGTAAAAATGCAGGATTTATCAATAGGTTCATAGTTATTAATGATAACTGTTGGCAATCTTTTTACGTATATTTGTATATTAAGAATAATAAATCATAACATGGAACTTCCTATTTACCTAGATAATAACGCAACGACACCCCTGGACCCAAGGGTTTTAGAGGCCATGCTGCCTTATTTCACTAACAAATTTGGTAATGCTGCCAGTCGTAACCACGCTTTTGGATGGGTTGCTGAAGAAGCAGTTGATTATGCTCGCGAACAAGTTAGCAAGCTGATTGGCTGCACCGAAAAAGAAATCATTTTTACCTCAGGAGCTACTGAAGCAGATAACCTGGGTATTAAAGGTGTCTTTGAAATGTACAAAGATAAAGGTAACCACATTATTACGGCTACTACAGAACATAAAGCGGTATTGGACACTTGTAAACACCTGGAGAAATTAGGTGCTAAAGTTACTTACCTTAAAGTACAAAGCGATGGTCTTATTGACTTGCAGGAATTAGAAGCCGCAATGACACCGGAAACAATTTTGGTTACTATAATGTATGGTAACAACGAAATTGGTGTTGTTCAGCCAATTAAAGAAATATCTGCAATAGCACATAAACATGGTGCTTTATTTATGACTGACGCTACTCAGGCCGTGGGTAAGATCCCAGTAAATGTAAATGAAGATGGCATTGATTTAATGGCCTTTTCTGCACATAAAATGTACGGCCCTAAAGGTGTAGGTGTTTTATACGTACGACGTAAAAATCCAAGGGTTAAAGTAACTGCACAAATGGATGGTGGTGGTCACGAACGTGGCATGCGTTCAGGAACTTTAAATGTTCCTGGCATTGTTGGCCTAGGTAAGGCATGCGAATTGTGCTACCTTGAAATGGATCAGGAAGCAGCCCGTTTGTCTGCTTTAAGAGACAAACTTGAGCGTTCTTTAACAGAATTAGAAGAAAGTTATGTTAACGGTAACACAGCACACCGTTTACCACATGTTTCAAATATCTCTTTCAAATATGTTGAAGGCGAAGGGTTAATGATGGCGATGAAGGACTTAGCGGTTTCTTCAGGTTCAGCTTGTACTTCTGCTTCCCTTGAACCTTCCTATGTGTTAAAAAGTTTAGGTCTTTCTGACGATTTAGCACACTCTTCTATCCGTTTCGGCTTAGGTCGTTTTACAACAGAAGAGGAAATTGATTATGCTATTGAAAACACTAAAAAAGCAGTTAATCACTTGAGAGATTTATCTCCACTGTGGGAAATGTTTAAAGAAGGAATTGACTTAAGCAAAATTGAATGGGCAGAGCACTAGTGGCAACCCGTTAAAAATTAATTAAAACATTAAAAAGGCTTCAAGGCTGGAGGAAACAAAAAATGGCATATTCAGAAAAAGTAATGGAACATTATACCAACCCACGTAACGTTGGTACATTAAATAAAGACAGTAAATCTGTAGGTACCGGCTTGGTTGGTGCACCAGAATGTGGCGACGTTATGCGTCTGCAGATTGAAGTGGACGAAAACAACGTCATTACTGACGCTAAATTCAAAACCTTTGGTTGCGGATCAGCAATCGCTTCTTCGTCATTAGCCACAGAATGGTTAAAAGGTAAAACTGTAGATGAAGCTTTAACCATCGATAACATGGACATTGTAGAAGAACTAGCTTTGCCACCAGTTAAAATTCACTGTTCGGTATTAGCTGAAGATGCAATTAAATCTGCAATCAATGATTACAGAGTTAAAAATGGTATGGCACCAATTGAATTAGCGAAATCACATCACTAATTACCACAGTGGTATTAGTAGTACAAAATTAATAAGCAATGATCACAATAACCGATAAAGCAAAAAGCAAAATAGACCATTTGATGCAGGATTCGCAACTTGGTGCTGATTATTTTCTTCGCGTTTCTGTAAAAGGAGGCGGCTGCTCTGGGTTATCATACAACTTGGATTTTGACAATGAAGAGAAAGTTGGCGATCAGTTTTTTGAAGACAGAGGCATAAAAATTGCCTTGGATATGAAATCTTTTTTATATCTCGCCGGCACAGAACTCGATTTTTCAGATGGCTTAAATGGTAAGGGTTTCAATTTTCATAATCCAAATGCAAGCCGTTCATGCGGCTGTGGAGAGAGTTTCTCTGTTTAAAATACATTTGTTATATTTGTAAAGGGCACCACGGTGCCCTTTTTCTTTTTAAAATGTAAATTTATCTTGCCCTGCAAGTAAAACAACAAGAGCAAATTATGGTATCATTTAATGAGTTCTCAACCGTTCCTAGTCTGTTAAGAAATGTAGTTGAGAATATTCACTCACCTGAAGAAACTTTCCTTATTCATAAAAAAAACGGTGAATGGGAAGAGATTTCTTTCGGTACTACCTTAGAACGTGCAGATGCCGTTTCCGCTTACTTCTTAAATAAAGGTATCCGAAAGGGTGACCGTATGGGGCTAATCATTGAAAACTCCCCGGAATATGTATTCTATGATCAGGGAATTCAGCAAATCGGTGCCATAAATGTTTCCATATACCCTACTTTATCCGAGCAGGAAGTAGAATATATTATAAATGATTCCGGCATTAGGGCCATCCTTATCGGCAATACTTTCTTATTTAAGAAAATATTGAAAATCGCAGTAAACTGCAGAAACCTTCAATATATCATCCCTGCTTTTGCAGATTATAAAAAGGTTGCTCTACCCAAAGATCTCAAAGCTGAAATAATCTACTTCGAAGATATCCTGGCTATGCAACCGCATTCGGCAGAGAAAACCGAAATCAACCTCATCCGTTCAGCTTTACGTCCAACGGATATCTCATCACTCATCTATACATCAGGAACAACTGGAACACCGAAAGGTGTAATGCTCTCTCATGGCAATTTTGTGGAAAACGTTAAAGTTTGTCTTCAACAAATCTATGTGATTGAGAAAACCGATGTTTTTTTATCCTTCCTACCTTTGTCTCACGTGTTTGAACGTACAGCGACTTACCATGTTTGCTGCTCTCAGGGCTGTAAAATCGCCTATGCGCAGAGTCTGGAGCTTCTGGCCAAAAATATGATGGAAATTAAACCAACGGTGATGAGCTGTGTGCCACGGTTACTGGAACGTATTCATGATAAAGCCATAAAAAGCGGCACAAGTGAAGGTGGATTGAAATCAAAGATATTTCTTTGGGCCTTGGAAACTGGTCAAAAACACAGAAGGTTAAAAGAAGCTGGAGAAACTACTGGGCTGTTGCTTAACACGCAGAAAAAGCTGGCGGAAAAATTAGTATTCAGCAAAATTAAAGAGAAAACCGGGGGCAGACTTAAGTTTATGATTTCTGGTGGTGCTGCACTGCCTAAAAATGTTGGTGAATTCTTTGGCAACCTGGGCATTAAAATATTAGAAGGTTTTGGATTAACAGAAACTTCTCCCGTAATATCCGTTACCGAATATGATCGCCAGATTTATGGTACGGTGGGTCGCGTGATCCCATTGATTGAAGTGGGTATCCAGAATCCAGATACAAAAGAGATGATAAACATTCAAACCCATGATACCTTCGACCCGGAATTCGAATGTGAGGAAGGTGAAGTAATCGTTCGGGGGCATTGTGTAATGCAGGGATATTTCAACAAACCAGCAGAAACTGCAGAAGCGATCGACAGAAATAATTGGTTCCATACCGGTGACATTGGCCGCTTCTATAAAGGAAACCTCCAAATCACCGACCGCATAAAGAACATGATTGTGAATGCTTATGGAAAAAATATATACCCTTCACCAGTGGAAAACATCTATTTAAAAAGTTTGAGAATAGAGCAGATCTTCCTCATTGGTGATAAGCGGGAATATCTTACTGCCATCATTGTCCCTAACCCCGATTCCTTAACCGAACAATTTGGATTGACGGAGGAATTTTTCTCAAAACCGGATGTTTTTATCCGTGATAAAGAGATTATTGACTGGATTGGACAAGATGTTCGGAAATTATCGAAAGAACTTGCCAAATTTGAACGCATCAAAGCCTTTATGGTTAAACGCAATCCTTTTAGCATGGATGACGGGGAACTAACTCCTACCATGAAAATTAAGAGAAAGGTAGTGGAGAAAAAGTATGCGGAATACATCAACCAGTTGTATAAAGAATCCGTTGATGCGGGATAATTTAACAGCAATTACTAATTTTACAGTTTAAAAAAACACCCGGCGACATGACCGGGTAAACATATATATGAGTACAGGATTATCAGAACAAGAAATATTGCGCCGTAATGCGCTAACCCAATTACGTGAATTAGGCATTGACCCCTATCCGGCAGAATCTTTTGAAGTAACGGCTTATGCCGCAGACATTCTGGCAAATTATGAAAGAGATAAGACGGCCTACAAAACGATAAGCATGGCAGGTCGTATCATGTCGAGAAGGATCATGGGAAGTGCCTCTTTTGTTGAGTTGCAAGACACCACCGGAAGGATACAAATCTATTTGAAACGAGATGACCTGTGTCCTGGTGAGGATAAAACCTTATATAATACTGTATTTAAAAAATTAATGGATCTTGGTGATTACATCGGAATCAAGGGATATGTATTTACTACACAGACCGGCGAAATTTCTATCCATGTAACTGATCTTAAATTATTGTCCAAATCGTTGAAACCCCTACCGGTGGTAAAACGCGACGACGACGGCAATGTTTATGATGGATTCACAGATCCGGAACTACGTTACCGTCAACGTTATGTTGATTTAACCGTTAATCCTGGCATCAAGCAAATCTTCATTAACCGATCCAAGGTTATCAAAACCATGCGCAATTACTTTGATGAGCATGGTTGGATGGAAGTAGAAACTCCAATTTTACAGTCTATTCATGGTGGTGCAGCGGCACGTCCGTTTAATACACACCATAATACATTAGACATGCCTCTCTATTTACGTATCGCTAATGAGTTATACCTGAAACGTCTGATCGTTGCAGGCTTTGACGGCGTATACGAATTTGGTAAGATGTTCAGAAATGAGGGCATGGACCGTACACATAATCCAGAGTATACAGCAATGGAAATATACGTTGCGTACAAAGATTATATCTGGATGATGGGTATGGTGGAAGAATGTCTGGAAAAAGTTGCTGTAGCTATCCATGGAAAGCCCGTGGTTAAGGTGGGCGACGCGGAAATCAACTTTGCCGGGCCATATGAGAAACTTAGCATGTATGAGTCAATCCAGAAGTATACAGGAATCGATGTTTCAGAAATGACAGAAGAGCAACTCAGGGAGACTTGTAAAAGCTTAAATATCGAGATTGATGCTACAATGGGTAGAGGAAAACTGATTGACGAAATTTTTAGTGAAAAAGTTGAAGCAAACCTGATTCAGCCAACATATATTACAGATTATCCAATCGAGATGACGCCTTTAGCGAAGAAACACAGAAGCAAAGACGGTTTGGTAGAAAGATTTGAATTGTTTGTATGTGGCAAAGAAATCGCAAATGCTTATTCAGAATTAAACGATCCCATTGATCAGAAAGAACGTTTCGAGGATCAACTCAAACTCGCTGCCAGAGGTGATAGCGAGGCCATGGTTATGGACGAGGATTTTGTTCGTGCTTTAGAATACGGTATGCCCCCAACATCTGGTTTAGGTGTTGGTATCGATCGCCTCGTCATGTTAATGACTAACCAATCGACTATTCAGGAAGTATTATTCTTCCCTCAAATGCGTCCAGAGAAAAAAGCGAAAGTCACTAGCGATGAGGATTTCGTTGCTGCTGGTATCCCGGCAGATTGGGTCCAGGTGATCAGAAAAATGGGATTCAATACTGTAGAAGACCTTAAAACGGCCAATCCAAACAAGGTATTTAACGACTTGGGCGGCATGCGAAAAAAGATGAAACTAGACTTAGTGATGCCGTCAAAAGAAGAAGTGACGGCTTGGTTCGCTTAACTGTTTGATAACATAAACTTAAGGCCTGTGGTAGTAAAATACCTCAGGCCTTTATTATTTTTAGGCATATTAAAACCAATGAACCATGGCTACCTCAAGTTTGGAAATCAACGAAAATGAATACTGCATTAGATTTGACAGGGCATCATTTGATCTAACAACAATCCAGCAGCTTATCAACTGTTTGCAAGCAAAGCAGCGATACCTTAATAAATCATTACTCAATGACGAGGAGGATCTGCGAAACAGAGATGCATCATGGGAAGAAAACTTTGATCGACTAAGCGACAAATAACAACTAAAAAAGGTGCACCATGTTATCATGATGCACCTTTTTTTATGATATTCACCGAAAACTACTACCTATATCTTATTTGCTGTTGTTTATCAAGCATCCCTAACTGCTCTTTCATTTGTTTAATCTGATCAGCAAGCAATTTATTCTTATCGGCCTTTTTAGCTTCTGTTAAATACATTTGTGCTTCTCTTTTATTTCTTTTACCCATGGCAATACCAGCAAGGCTTAGTTTTGCAAGGGCAACGTTGTGTTCCATATGCATACCTAAAGCAAGGGCTTTTTTGAAATATTTTTCTGACTGCATAGGAGCTTTTCTGGATTCAATCAATCCCATCAACAATTGGTAGTAGCCATGCTGCGCACGAATCAACTGTGTTTCATAATTCGTTATCCGTCTTAAAAACTTTTCTGCTTTTGGCATGTCATCCTTACGGAGAAACCACTGCGCGAGTAACATGTTCTCATTATAGAAAAACGTCACGACAACTAAAATACTAATGAACAAGGTTAAAATACCCCAGCCCCAGAACCCAAAAACCATTAAAGTGATGGCGGCTCCAAGTAAGGCAAAACCCAGAATTAGACGTACGATGTTTGGCATATTCTTATGTAAATTTATGCAAATATCGTGTTTAAATACGTAAACTTAAATTATAATGCCGATAAAATAACAAATACTATCTTTAGCCTAACAAATCATGATGAAGCCAATAACTATAGAAAATTACGACCGCAACTACGCGGCCTACGAACCCCAAAAAGAGGGGTTAGACCATTTAGCTCCTTTAATTAATGGTATAGCTATCATTGCCGTCATTGGTACCTGGTGTGCAGACAGTAAGTTATATGTACCCCAATTTAATAAGGTGCTGGATGCCCTTGGGTTTCCCGAAAACCAACTCACACTAATTGAAGTAGATGAAAATAAAATGGCAATAAACGCTTCCATCAGCCATTTAAATATTAAAAGTGTGCCTACTTTTATCATTTATAAACAAGGTGAGGAACTTGGCCGTATCATAGAAAGCCCGCAGTTATCTCTTGAAGAAGATTTACTCAGTATAATTGACACACCTAACTTACAATGACAGCAACATTAGAACAAAGTTGGCTTAAGGTCCTGAAGAATGAGTTTGAACAGGATTACATGAAGTCATTAAGGGCGTTTTTACTTGCCGAAATAAAAAATGGTCATACTGTATACCCTAAAAACGCTGACATTTTTAATGCATTCAAACATACACCATTTGAAAAAGTGAAGGTTGTTATTCTTGGGCAGGATCCCTACCATGGGCCAAACCAAGCACATGGCCTGTCTTTTTCTGTACAGAAAGGTATTAAACCCCCACCCTCGTTAAAAAACATTTTTAAAGAGCTATCAACAGACATACAGGATTTCGAATCACCTGTTCATGGTGATCTTACTAAATGGGCAAACCAGGGAGTTTTGTTATTAAACGCAACCTTAACCGTACGTGCACAAGAACCAGGCTCACATCAAGGTAAGGGATGGGAAACTTTTACAGATCGCATAATCACAGAACTATCCAGGCAAAGGAAAGGTATCGTGTTCTTGTTGTGGGGAAAATATGCCCAGGATAAATCATTGTTAATCGATGAATCCAGGCATACTTTATTAAAAGCCGCACACCCCTCCCCCTTTTCTGCATATAGGGGTTTTCTGGGCTGCAGGCACTTCTCGTTAACTAATCAAATACTTAAGGAACAGGGTATTGCGCCGATAGACTGGCGCTTAAATGACTAATATTCCAATGGAACGATCGGTTCTTTTTTAGTGGTTGACATGATCATCATGGTTTGGAAAGTCTTAACTACCGATATCTTGCTAATCTTTTCCATTATCAAACGTTCATAGGCTTTAATGTCGTTTACATAAACCTTTAACAGAAAGTCTGCCTGACCAGTGACATGGTGACACTCCGTTATCTCCTTAATGTTATTCACTTCGTCAAGAAAAGTCTGAATGGTGTTATTCTTATGGAAATCTAATTGCACTTGTATGAATGTCTTGATACCTAAACCAAGTTTCTCCTCATCTACCAGTGCGTGGTAACTTTTAATAAATCCAGCTAATTCAAGTTTCCTTACCCGTTCCAGGGTTGGTGCAGGAGATAAACCAATTTCTTGCGACAATAGCAAATTTGTAATTCTACCGTTTTCCTGTAATAACTTAAGTATTTTAAAATCTATTTTGTCAATTTCTGCGGCCATGTTGTGTTTTGTTTGAACAAAGATATAACAAATGACCGCTACCTGCCAAATATAATTTTATGAGATGAACTAAATAATAAGATTAATTTTTTATATTTTTATTTAGATTTGTCTAAATATTTTTTTAGATTCCTTGAAATGGAAAGCCAAACGGAAGAAAACTACTTAAAGATCATTTACCATTTGTCACGTTTAAGTGCTAGCCCTGTGCAAACTAATGCAATTGCTGACCGCACACAGACAAAACCAGCATCCGTGTCGGATATGATAAAAAAGCTCGCGGAGAAACAATTGGTAAACTATGTGAAATATCAAGGTGTTACACTGACCGAAAAAGGACAAGCTACAGCAGTAAATATAGTCCGCAAGCATCGCCTATGGGAAGTTTTTTTGGTAAAAACATTAAAATTTAGTTGGGATGAGGTTCATGAAATAGCCGAGGACCTGGAGCACGTCAATTCTGATCTTCTAGTCGAACGCCTTGATCGCTTTCTGGGCTACCCAACACGGGACCCCCACGGCGACCCAATACCAGATAAAAATGGGAATGTAGAAGAAACATCAGTTACCAAATTAAACAGACTTCAACCCGGTGAAAAGGGCATCATTGTTGGTGTAAGTGAGCACTCCTCCGCTTTTTTGAAATACCTTGAGAAAACAAAACTTACTTTAGGCACTACCTTACAGCTGGTTGAAATAACGGAATTCGATGGTTCTGTTGATTTAATTATAGATGATAAAAAGATTAACATCAGTAGAGAGGTTGCCAAACACCTGTTAATGAAACCCGCCTAACAGAAATGAGAATAGAAAGCACTTTATTTTTAAACAACAATTATTGATACAACAACATGAAGCAGTCTGAGTCTTTAAGTGAGGTACATAATAGTGTAGAAACCAATAAGCGTACAGGATGGAAACGAATTCTGTCTTTCATTGGCCCTGCCTATTTAGTGAGTGTCGGTTACATGGATCCGGGAAACTGGGCAACAGATTTGGCCGGAGGAAGTCAGTTTGGCTACCAGCTTATCTGGGTTTTACTGATGTCCAATTTAATTGCTTTACTCCTTCAGTCTTTAAGTGCGCGCCTTGGTATTGTAAGAGGACTTGATTTAGCGCAAGCTTCAAGAACTACTTACCCTAAATGGGCTAATGTTCCATTGTACATTTTAGCTCAAACTGCCATTATTGCCTGCGACCTTGCCGAAATCATTGGTATGGCCATTGGTTTACAATTGTTATTCGGCCTTCCGTTAATTTGGGGAATCAGTCTTACCGTCCTCGACACCTTCGTTTTATTATTCCTAATGAACAAGGGCATGCGCAAAATGGAAGCTTTTATAGTATCCATGGTGTTTATAGTGGGAATATCTTTTTTGGTAGAAATGTTTATTGTAGAGCCCTCATTAAAAGATGTTGTCAAAGGCTTTGAGCCAAGTGTACTTTCAGGTGATGCTTTGTACATTGCTATTGGTATCATTGGTGCCACAGTAATGCCACACAATTTATACCTTCACTCCTCGCTGGTGCAAACCAGAAAATTTAACAGGGATGTAAAAGGCATTAAAGAAGCCATTAAGTTCAACTTTATCGACACAGCAATAGCCTTAAATTTAGCTTTTCTGGTCAACGCTGCCATTTTAATACTTGCAGCAGCCGCCTTTTACAATAATGGTCTGCATGAAGTTGCTGAGATTCAGGATGCCTATATATTACTCGAAAATATCTTCGGTGGTGTGGCCCCATCGCTATTTGCCATTGCCTTAATTGCTGCCGGACAAAGTTCAACTGTTACCGGCACCCTGGCTGGTCAAATTATAATGGAAGGCCACTTGAACCTGCGGATCCGCCCATGGTTACGACGTTTAATTACCCGCTTGCTGGCCATCGTGCCTGCCTTTTTTACCATCCTTTATTTTGGCGACGATGCCCTTAGCGGTTTACTGATCTTGAGTCAGGTAGTACTGAGTTTACAACTCGGCTTTGCAGTAATTCCTTTAATCCACTTTACCTCCGATAAAAAAGAAATGAAAGGGTTTGCCATCAAATCATGGGTAAAAATTTTGGCCTGGATCAGTGCATTAGTAATCGTTTCACTGAATGTAAAAATGGTAGTAGAAGAAATAGGATCCTGGACCGAGGGCGCCAACGCATGGTATGTCGATTACCTGGTTATTCCCGCCTCAATCCTCATCGGGCTGTTGTTACTGTATATTTTTATACATCCTATCATCGTTTCCAGAAAGGAGTTAAAAACTAATGTACCTCATGGCGATGCACTAAACATTGAAGAAGTGGATAAAATTAAACACACGAGGATCGGGATTACAGTAGACTTTTCTAAAAACGACCGCAACACCATTCAACATGCTTTGCTTCAGGGTGGCAAAGATGCAGAGTATGTGCTTATCCACATCGTAGAAACCGCACTCGCTAATTATTATGGCAAAAATACCTTAGATTATGAAACACAAAGCGATACCTTAAACCTGCAAAAGTATTCCGACAATCTCATGAACCTTGGATACATGGTAACCCCGGTTATTGGATACGGTGGTACAGCAAAAGCGATAGCTGAAATTAGTGACCAAAACGAACTTCAGCTACTGGTTATGGGTGCTCACGGGCATAAAGGCATTAAAGATTTAATTTTTGGCACTACGGTTGATGCAGTTAGGCATAAGGTAAAGATACCGGTCCTGATTGTCAGGTAATTTTCGGATATTAGCCTACTTTTTATATAACCATGCTAAGTTTATGATAGTTTCATAACTTTAAATAGCAAAACATTAATGAAACAAGACGTACAAATTAAGAATAAAAGAGCCTATTTTGACTACCACATTGTTGAAAAATTCAACGCTGGGATAGCCTTGTTAGGTACAGAAATAAAAGCAATCAGGCAGGGAAAATCTAATATGTCTGATGCTTTCTGCATGTTTATTGGCAACATCCTTTACGTACGAAACCTTCATATCTCTGAATATAGCAACAGTTCTTTTTACCATCACGATATCAAGAGAGACCGTGTCTTGCTGTTACATAAAAAAGAGCTTAAAAAACTTAAAGCCAAAAGTGAAGAAAAAGGCTATACCATTGTGCCCCTAAGGATTTACACCAACGAACGTGGTTTTGCAAAAATTGAAATCGCCCTGGCACAAGGGAAAAAGGAATTTGATAAAAGAGATAGCATTAAAGACCGTGAATCTAAGCGCGAGCTTGACAGGGCCATGAAGGTATAGTTACCAAGCCTGGTCGCCTACTAAAGGTACAAACCTAAAGGTATCCAGTTCTATTTTTTCATAGTCAGTTTCACTCACCCTGATCACGGTTACCATTTTCTGGCTATTCTCATCACCCACCGGAATCACAAGTATACCACCTATTTTTAGCTGTTTTAACAACGCTTCAGGTACAAATGGTGCACCGGCAGTCACAATAATTTTGTGGTAAGGAGCATGTTCGGCAATACCCATAGAACCATCACCATAGAAAAAATGCGCACGATACCCCATTCCCGGCAATACCTTAATAGTGTGCCGGTAAATACTTTCCTGGCGTTCAATCGTGAACACCTCAGCCCCCAATTCCATTAAAATACAGGTTTGATAGCCAGATCCAGTACCTATTTCTAATACTTTATCACCTTTTTTGATGTGCAACAATTCCGTCTGGTAGGCAACAGTGTAGGGTTGGGAAATAGTTTGACCGTCTCCAATTGGGAAAGCAATATCCTTATACGCCTGGTTCCAAAAAGTCTCATCAAAGAAAAAATGACGTGGCACCCTACCTATTGCAGCAAGAACCTTCGTATCAGTAATTCCTCTGGATTTTAGATGTTCAACTAACTTTTTCCGAGCGCCTCTTTCCCTGTAATTATCAACAAACTTATATGCCATCGTTATCAAAAATAACAGTTTATACGCTATTCAGCATCATTTAAACGATTATTAACTTGTTTTATACTTAACCCTCACAAGATCAACCCTTATAAATTTAGTTCGTAAACTAATACGGATCAACATCCAATTGTATTAATACACCCTTAAATTTTTTCTCCGCATTAAACGTCGTGATTTCACTTTTCAACAGTGCTTTAACCTTTTGAATCGCTGTATGTTTATCAGACTTGATGATTATTTGTCTGATGTAATAATTCCTAATTCTTGATACCAATGGTTGTTCAGGGCCCAACACGCGGCTGCCTAAACGTGCCTTTAAAGTATTGGCGAAATGTAGTGAGGCTGCATTGATCACATCGGCATCTTTATGCCGCAGGCTAATGAATATGAGCCTCGAAAAAGGGGGATAGTTAAACTGGCTACGCTCCGCAATTTCATCTTCATACATCTGCACATAATCATTTTCCACCACTTGCTTAATAATGCGATGTTTATCATCGTAGGCCTGTATACATACTTTCCCTTGTTTCTCACGCCTTCCCGCTCTTCCCGATACCTGGGCAAGTAATTGATAACTTCTTTCAAAAGCCCTGAAATCCGGATAATTAAGCAGCGTATCTGCATTGATGACTCCGATTAGGGTCACGTTATCAAAATCCAATCCTTTCGCCACCATTTGAGTGCCGATTAAAATATTAGTCTTTTTATCCTGAAAATCACTTATAATTTTTTGCAGGCTGTTTTTTGTACGTGTACTGTCTACATCCAGACGAGCAATATTTGCTTCCGGAAAAATCAGACTCAGCTCTTCCTCTACTCTTTCGGTTCCAAAACCTTTTTGCTCTATATGGACAGATCCACATGCCGGACAAATGTTCAACGGGCTCTCATGGTAACCACAATAATGGCAGTGCAATTTACCACTGCTTTTATGAAAAGTTAAACTTACATCGCAGTTTACACATTTGGGTGTAAAACCACAAGTAGCACAAATTAAGATGGTAGCATAACCCCGTCGATTCTGAAACAAAATCACCTGCTCGTTGTTGGCAAGCGAAGTGGTAATATCGTCAATTAATACGCTGGAAAAATAAGAAACCATTTTCTTCTTTTTCGTTTGCTCGGCAATACTAATCACCTCATGCGTTGGTAGCTGCACCCCGCCAAAACGTTCATCTAAGGTAACTAGCCCGTATTTATTGTTTAAAGCATTGTAATAACTTTCTATAGACGGCGTTGCTGAACCCAATACAATCTTTGCCTTGTGCTGGTGGGCTAAATAAACTGCGGCATCCCGTGCTTGGTACCTCGGCGCAGGGTCATGTTGTTTATAGGAAGACTCATGCTCTTCATCAACAATAATAAATTTCAGATCGTTAAAAGGTAAAAAGACAGCAGAACGGGCACCCAGTACAATTTTATAATTACCATTAATCACCTTATTCCAGATCTCCACGCGTTCAAAGTCGTTAAACTTAGAATGGTACACCCCTATCGCATCACCAAAATATTTTTTAATCCGTTCTACTATTTGTGTGGTTAAGGCAATCTCAGGCAAAAGAAACAAAGCCTGCCCCCCATGTTCAATGGCTTGTTCAATGAGTTTGATATATAACTGGGTCTTTCCCGATGCAGTGATGCCATGTAATAATACGACCTCCTTCTCCAGCAGGATCTCATTGATCCGGGCAAATGCAGTTGCCTGAGCGGTACTTAACTTGAAGTTGAGTATAAAGTCATCGGTTTCATCCTGCAAACGGCTCACAGGCTTCTTATTTATCAAAAAAACATCCTTATCTACGAGAGATTTAATGGCCGCCTGTCCCGCATTACTATGTTCAAGCAATTCTACCTTGGCCACCTCTGAATTTTGCTTCGACAATTGAAGGTAAGCCATTAGCGCATCCAATTGTTTAGGCGCTCGTTCCAGACTTTCAAATAAAACCTTTAAGCTACCTTCTTCTTTATAAAAGGGATTCAGACTGACAAAAGATTTCAAAAGCGGTTTGTACTTCTCAATCACTTCCTCCGAGATGTATACCACTTCCTTATCAATTAAGGAACGTATAATGGGAAATACTATTTTTTGCCCAAGCAACTTAGCAATATCATCAATAGATAAGCGCTGTTTAGTTCTAAGCACCTCCACAAGTAGCGCCTCTTTTTCTGTAAGGTTATCATGAACTTCGCCCTGGTCCTCTCGAAGTACAATAATTGTTTCACTGGCCAGCTTCAAACCAGCAGGCAGAGCAGCTGACATCACTTCACCTTCATTGCAAACATAATAGCTTGCCATCCAGTCCCAGAATTTTAGTTGCATGGCATTTACCACAGGAGCCTGGTCAACCACATCAATAATGTATTTGGCCTCATATACCTCAGGAGCGGTAGTTGTAATGCTTTTAATCAGTGCGGTATATATTTTACTCTTCCCAAACTGCACAATTACCCGCTTACCCACAGCTATCTGATCATTTAAATGATAAGGGACTCTATAAAGGTAATTTTTAGCCAAAGACAGGGGAAGAATAACTTCAATGAAGTACGTTTCTCTTTCCGTAAAATCAAGCTGATCCTCTGCCATTATTTATGTCTTAACGCTGCAATGAATAGCAACACCCAGCCCGCAATTAAGAACAAACCGCCTATTGGCGTTATGGGTCCAACGAAATTAACAAAAGATAGCTGTAGGATTTCCCTGGTAGCCAAGAAATATAAGGAACCTGAAAATAAAACAATTCCTACAGTAAAACAATAATACGACCATTCCACCAGTTTGTTTCTGAAACGGCCAAACGTGGAGAGAAACAACAAAGCAAAAACATGGTAGAATTGATACTCTACCCCTTTCGACCAGATCGTTAAGGAATAAGTATCAATTAGGGCTTTAAGACTATGTGCCCCAAAAGCACCAAAAACAACAGCAAGGGCACCACAAAATGCAGCAGTTAAAATTATACGCTTATTCATTTATTCAAATGGGATAAGTGATAAAAGTAAGAAACTTGTATGCATTTTCTATTAATCCAACTATATAAATTAAATTTGTGGGTAACAAATGAAAAGATTTTACATCACCATCATTGTATTACTAAGTGCTATGATTACCCTGGCATATCTCTATTTCTCAAAGTTAAATAGGGACACTAACGAGGGTGAAGCAAGTTTGTACGCAGCCACGGCAAAGTCGGGATTAGTATTTGTTTTTGAGAACGAAAAAAGCATTTTAGAGCTGCTTGGTAGCCAAGATCTTCTGCAACGTCTGCTATCAACACAGGAGATGAAAAATCTACAATCCCTTCAGCAATATTTACTGGCCAAACCAGAGCTAAGCGCACTCACGAAAAATGAAGACATTTACCTCAGCTTTTTACCGGCCGAGAAACGTGAAATCAACTTCCTTGTCAGTACACAAACCACTGAAAAAATTGACACAAAATTACTATCGGATATGCTCACTGCAAAAGGCATTACCGTGGAAAACCAGGAGAGTTTTTCAAAACTTACACTTGCCGATACGTCAGTATTTTATCTCGCACAAAAAAAGAATCTCATCTTATTATCTCCATCCTATCAGGTGATTTCAGAATGCCTGAAATCTATTGAGGAACCGAAACAAACAGCATTTATTGATTATATTAAGGAAAACATACAGTTTAGAAAGAACAGCCTGGCAACTTTATACTTGAACTTTGACCAGTTGGAAGATTTATTAAAACAGGTTACTCCCAGCCGCTTAAAACAGGAATTTAGTTTATTAAACCAACAGCACGCATTTGCCAACCTAAGTTACCGTTATAGCAAGGACCGCATCTTATTTAATGGAAACACATCTATTCAAGCGGAAAATAATTACCTAAACCTGTTTTCTGAGAGCAAACCAGAGAAAGTAACCATCGATGCCATCTTACCCGAAAATACAGCAAACTATATCATATATATGCCCGGGCCATATAAAAGTTGGCAACCTAAATTAACTAAATGGTTTCAGGCAACCAATAAGATAAAACTGGTAGAAAATTCCCTAAACCGTATGAACACGGTTTACCGATTAAACCCTGACCTCACATTTCCTCAGATTTTCAACGATCAGATGATTACGTTTCAGCTGAAGACCAGAGAAACACTGGGTGCAATTAACCTGAGCAATGGCGATAAACTTCGCCAATTGCTACTAGACGTGAGTACAGTTCACGACAACGATATCAGCATTTTTAAGGAAGATCACCTGTTGTTCAGCTTTTTTGGAGAAGCTTTTGAAAAATTTAAAAGACCTTATTACACAATCGTGGACAACTACCTTGTTTTTTCGAACCGGGCCAGCACCTTGCAGTCTTTTTTATTTAACTACAGAAACAACAAACAGTTGATTAATAAAAAGACATACCGGGAGGCCTTTGACCAATTATCGTCACAATCAAATGTGATCTTCTATATCGATCATCAAAATTCAGAAAGAATCGCTTTACATAACCTGTACCTACCCTATTACCGCATGTATTCATCATATGATCATTTAGGAGAATTCGATGCTACAATCCTTCAACTCACAAGCGATCATAAGAATTTCCAGACTAATGTGTTGTTAAGTAAAATTCCTGCAATAATATCAGAACCTGACTCTATACCTTCTTTTTAGGGGTAGTAAAAACGAAGTCTTTCAAATAATAAGGTTCGAAGTAAGCTACATCCTCAAATGTATGCTGGTTATAGGCGGTTAATGCCAGTGGCGTCAAATAATCGGCCGAATTATAATTAATAGCTGAGAACACTGCATTAGGATGTTGTAAAATATCACTGCATTTTGAGGCACCATCACCTATAAAAGTCACGTGATGAGCAGCAAGCTCAGCGGCATAGGAGTTAGTATCTATAATTTTAGCGATTACTGGCGTTACAGCATTAAGATTTTCATCAAATAAAGCTGTAAAAACTTCCATCCTGCGTGCGTCAATCATAGGGCAAATCAAACCCTCATACGCTGGATTTTCCACAAGGAACCCATTAGCCATCATCTTCAAAGTATCAATTGCGATCAGTGGTTTGTCAAGGGCAAAACAAAGACCTTTAGCGGTCGATACACCAATCCTTAATCCAGTATAAGATCCGGGGCCCTTACTCACCGCCACAGCATCCAGATCCTGGTAGCGTAGACCAGCCTGCTGCATTACAGCGTCAATAAATAAGGTTAGGCTTCCGGCATGAATATTTTTTGCAGTTTCCTCTTTGAGTGCTACGGTTTCACCTGCTATCGCTAATGCAACCGAGCATGTTTGGGTAGCAGTTTCAATTTGAAGTATGTTTGCCATTGTCGCAAATATAAGGGATTTTCAGTTATGGAACGGGATCGGGCCCATGTTTGCCCCATGGGTGGCAGCGACCAATGCGTTTTATCGTGAGCCATCCTCCCTTAAATGGACCATACTTTTTAATCGCTTCTATACCATATTGTGAACAAGTAGGTGTAAACCTGCAATTTGACCCCAACAAAGGCGACAAAACGACCTGGTATAACCTGATGATGGCCAGAAATATCCAACTTAGAATAAATTTAATCGCTTTCATGTTCCTTTAGCTGGGTAATGAGCTTTTTGAATACGCTGATCATCTTTTTTTCCATGAAATCAAATTCATACTTCTGCTTGCCAATGAATTGAATGGAGAGCAGTAAAAGTTGTGAAGATGGTTTTAAGATACTGTATAGATGGTCTTGCTTATGTAAACGATAGGCCTCGCGGGTGCGACGTTTGAGTACATTACGGTCGACGGCTCGTTTATAACGTTTTTTAGAAACATTAATAACAACCTGAACAGGAGCTGCAACAGGCTCAGCCACAAAAAGATAAGATACGCGAAAAGGATACAATAAAAAAGAAGAACCGTTTTTGAACAATAGATCTAAGGATCTTCTGCTGCATAACCGTTCTTCTTTTGAGAATGTTTTCATGTTTTCGATTGCAATTTTGCAGACATGGTTATCTGCTAACACTTATGGTGTTGCAATCAAATTATGCTTTGTGACGACGTTCGTCAGAAACTGATAATTTTCTTCTTCCTTTTGCGCGGCGTGAAGCTAATACTCTTCTACCGTTTGCTGTAGCCATTCTTTCGCGGAAGCCATGTTTGTTTCTTCTCTTTCTTTGCGAAGGTTGGAATGTTCTTTTCATAACTGTATTTATATCTTAACTATATATTTTTTAAATAAGAGGTGCAAATATAGCGTGATTATTTCTCAAATGCAAATACATTATTGATGTATAGTATTTTTAAATAAGCATCTATATCCCTAACAATGCTTTCAACTTTAAATAGCCTGTTTTACTAACAGGAAGCCATATACCAGATTTTAAAAGCACAACGTAACTTTCCTTTTCCTTGAGCTCTATCTTAGTCACCTGCGACAAATTTATAATATAAGAACGATGAATACGAATAAATTGAGAAGAATCGAGTGTTTTCTCAAAAAAGCTCATCGTTTTGTTCTTATAAAAATTACCTTCTGTGGTATTCAACTTCACCTGGTCGTCGTCGGCTTCAAAATAATGGATATCTGCTACGTTTAATATCTTAATGGCCCCATCTTTCTTCACCACTACACGATTGTTCTGGACAGGGCTTAGAGAAACTGTATCCAGCAGTTCTTTAGTATTGTCATGCTCGCTATGCAGCCTGGCTAATAATCGCTTTATAGCTTGGTCAAAACGTTCCTTTTCAATAGGTTTAAGCAGGTAATCTATAGCATTCACTTCGAATGCTTTAATAGCAAACTCATCAAAGGCAGTAGTAAAAATAACCTTGGGCGGGTCGTCTACCAGTTCAAGCATTTCAAAACCACTTATTTTAGGCATCTGGATATCGAGAAAAATAAAATCTGGCTTATATTGTGAAATCGCCTTTAACCCTTCAAAACCGTCTGCACACTCCGCCATTATGGTAATTTCTGGAAAACTCTGCAGATAAAATTTAATAATGTCCCTGGCTAGCGACTCATCATCAATGAGTATGGTTTTGATCATTATGTTGTGGTATTTTTAGCTGTGTAACAAATAGATTAGGTTCCTGTGTATATGTCTGTAACAAATTTTGGTCGGCAAATAGCAAATATAAGCGACGTTTAATGGCCGTAAGGCCAAAACCTGTCCCTCCCGTCGCCTTCATGTCAGGATCGAAAGGATTACTCACTGTAATTTTAAGTAAATCCTGTTCCATATTCACACGAATGGCAATCGTAATGGCAGCCGATGTATTATACAATCCAAATTTAATAGCATTTTCCACAATTGGCTGCAAAAATGTTCCAGGCAAAAATTTTCCAAGTGTTTCTTCATCAATTTGTACATCCAGGTTCAGGCGGTGACTGAATCTTACCTTCTCAATATCCAAATACAGCTGTATGTATTCCATTTCTTCGGCTACACTTACCCAAACTTCATCATCTCTTTTTAAAGTGCCCCTTAAAAAAGAAGCCAGTTTCATAATCATCGGACCCGCTTCTTTAGGATTCACAATGGTAAGTGCATATACAGAGTTGAGACTGTTAAATAAAAAGTGTGGTTGTAACTGGTGACGGAGTTTATTAAGCTCAGCTTCTTTAGCCAGGTTCTGTGCCGCAAACAACCGTTCTTTCATTTGCGACTGCTCCTCCAACCTGTACCACAGCAAATTAACCAGCGCCCACCAAACCAGAAATATAAAAACAATAATGAACCTAAAGGGCTTAGTCAACTGTAGAAAACTACTATAATTTGCATCCTCCAGAACCTGCTCCAAAAGAAAGGTGCTAGTGAAAGTCACAAACGACGCCAGAATAATGGTAACCACCAAAACATAAATCACAGGCTCGCTTTTTGGCTGGTAATAACCCAATAGAGTGCTAAATACGATACAACAGAGGGCAAGTAAACCATTGGTAATTCCACTATCAGCAACAGAAATTGTCCAGTTGAAATTCAGCATGTAATAAAATAACAAGACAAAGGTAGCTGCATAGGCAAGGAAAGAGCTGACAGCGATTTTTTGTATTTTCGGAACAGATAACGGTCTGGTAATCACAAGCCTTTAGATTAGTAATTTCTGATATCTACCCCACCAAACAAAGCCACTCCTTTAATAACAACTATTTTTCTCGGACCATCGCCAAAAGGCATGATAGCCCGCTTGTCGTCCATACCCCCGAAAATAGCAACCACTTCTGATTTGACCTCCCAGGTTGGCGGTAGAATGATTTTAATTCCACCAAAAATAGCCACCACTTCTATCACAATACTATTTTCAAAATTGGCTTGGGTGAGGTTGATTTCTGAGCCCCCGAACACCGCAATGATCTCCCCTCCTTTCAGGTTTTTGGAAAAAACCTTTTGACTGGCACCACCAAAAACACTTACTGCTTCAATGACTTCACTTTTGTCAATTATGGCTTCCTCACCACCTAAAGGACCTTTATCTTCAAAAGTATCCGGTAAGGGCTCGGCTACCTGTTGATATGATAACCTACTGTTTATTTTTGATTTGACGCTATATTTAGGCTTAAGAATAAGGAATAAACCTAAAGCGATTAATGCAAAGGCAAAGTAATATTTTCCTAAATCAAAATCTACCATGTCGTTGATGGTAAAATAACCACCAATTAAAACCATGACCAGCCAACCCGCGCCCGTAAAGTTCCGTTTAAACCCAACATATAAGCCAATGCCAAGCAAAAGTGTAGACCAGCTGAATAACCAGCCCGGAACATAAATACCAAAATTTCTAAGCAAAAAAACGAGCCCGATAACCAGGATAATTATACCACCCCACGTTCTGTTGTTGGAAACAGGAGCTTGAATATTATCTTTATTTTCCATTAGTGTGAATTTATATTCAAATGTAAAGCGTTAGCGGGTAGTAAAAACACATCACTTTCCAAATGAAGCAAATGGTCGGTGAATAGCGGCTTTTTACCGGTGAAATCAGCAACCATAATTACTCTTAAAATTTACACAATATTCTTAAAGCTTGAGGAGCTTCACTCATTGAGGTACTTGGTCTACCACATCCGCATTTTGGAAATGAGAATTTGCACTAACGTATTCAGGCAAAATTTCTTTCATCTTCCGAACCAATACCTGATCGTCATTCAGTTGACTCAACGCTAACAATTCATCAATTTTGCGTTTCACATAAATGTATGGATGATAAATGACATTTGATATTTTAATCTTCTCATGATAAGTAGGAACTACCATCTCTGTATCATTCAATAATTCTTCATACAATTTCTCTCCAGGCCTTAACCCGGTGAAACATATTTTAATATCGGTATAAGGAACAAAACCAGCTAACTTGATCATATTTACAGCCAAATTCAAAAGTTTCACTGGCTCTCCCATGTCAAAAATAAAAATCTCTCCACCTTTACCCATTACAGATGCCTCTAATACCAATTGCACTGCTTCGGGAATTGTCATAAAATACCTCGTTATTGCAGCATCAGTCACGGTAACAGGCCCTCCCCTCTCAATTTGCGCTTTAAAACGTGGAACAACTGACCCGTTTGACCCCAGGACATTACCGAACCTTGTAGTTATAAATCGCGTCCTAGGAACGATATCGGTTTGATAATTTTGAAGTGACTGGATATAAATTTCTGCAATTCTTTTTGAGGCTCCCATTACATTTGTAGGTCTAACTGCCTTGTCCGTTGATATCATTATAAATTTATCAACATCATAATCAATAGCCAAATCAGCTAGATTTTTAGTACCCAATACATTAGTCAGAACAGCTTCTGTAGGATTATGCTCCATCATAGGAACATGTTTCAAAGCAGCAGCGTGGAAAACAATTTCCGGTTTGTATGTTTGGAATAGATTTCTTAGTCGACCATAATTTTGAATATTTACAACAACAAATTCACATTGTTTAGCATTAAAATTATCTTGAATTTCAAGCTGCATTTCATGAAGAGGTGTCTCCGCCTGATCACATAAAATTATGATCTGAGGGTTGCATTTTAAGACCTGTCGAACTATTTCAGATCCAATAGATCCAGCTGCACCAGTAATCAAAACTCTTTTGCCTTGAAGTTCACATTTAATATTTTCACCTTCCATATGGATAGGGTCACGTTGTAATAAGTCTTCAATCTTTATATGAGGGAGCTGACTTAATTTTAATTTCCCCTCAAGCCAGGAGGTTAAGGAAGACACAGAAATAACCTTTATTCCACACTCCATACATTTGTTTATCGCCAGTTTTCGTCCTTCAAGATCCACGCAATCTTCCATAACAATCATCTTCTCTACACCATATTTGTTTTTTAGATAGGGAATTGATTGTGAACTATATACTTTCTTTTGTTCAATATATTTATTTCTCTTATCATGGTTATCATCAACAAAACCTAAAATTTCAAAATTTTGTTCTGAGGAGTAATCTAGGCCTTGCTTAATTAACAGAGACGATCTATCAGCACCATAAATAAGTAACACTTCTTTAGCAACTACTTCAAAATCTTTTAAATAATGAAACAATTGTTTAACACCTATCCTTAATGCAATTAACATTGAAGCAGAGATGTAAAAATTTATAATAAGCATAGAAATAAACCACTTATCATCCAGGCCAAAATAGGGTGACAAAATCAAATAATTTACGCTTTCAAATAGCAAACTAGCCAACAAAACTGCTTTAAAAACACGGAAAATATCATCAACACTTGAATATCTAATTATCCCTGTGCTTATTCTCATACTTACAAACACCGACACAGTGATCACGTTGTAGACAGCAAGGCAAAAAAGTAAATCATTGTCAATTACAATTTGAAAAATTGAATTTTTTATAATTATTATGGAGAGGGCAAGAGCAAATATTATAATGAGCTGATCAATAAGTAAAATGAGCCATCTAGAATAAATTTTCTCACAAAACATTTCTTTTTTCATGATACTATACTTTTAAGAGAGAAATAATTAGGCTTTTATAGCTTACAACCGATAAAGTGGGAAGAAATCAACTTTAGTATCGAGCTTAATTTCCTTCTTAATTAATAAAGACTTATACACTTCATCATTTACAATAAAACGCCAACTTTTATATTCAAAAGTAAGATCAGTAAAGCTGGCCTTCCAGTTATATAAAGAGTCTTCTTTAAAACCTAAACCTCCACCCAAATTATAAAATTTAGCTCCAAGAGTTCTACCAATATTAGCGATCTCATCAGTTAATAATTTAGCAGGAGAATACGAAAGGTACTCTGCTCTTGTTCCAATTAAATGAGCTTGCATAATCCCGTTGGTTATTACTACAATGGCTCCGCATATAGGATAATCATCTATATCATATACAAAAAAAAGTCTGGCATCATACTCTTCAGTATCTAGTAAAGATTTAAAATATTTGTAGTCAAAATGATATATTGCGGATGCGTCTTTACGCAGCATATTTAAATTGTATATCAACGAAAATATTTCTACGTCTTTGGCTGACCTAGCCTCTTTCACGTAAAATCCATTTCTTCTTAGTTGTCTTACCTTTCTTAATACTCTTCCTTGGTGGTAGCCTTTTCGCTGCGCTTCAAGCGATACGGAAAGATCAATAACCACTACTTTACCATTATCTACAACCCCTCCAAAACCTTTCATTATATCAGTTTGAAAAAAGAAGGGATTTAAACGAGAAAACACAGTTACAATTTTTTCATCCTTTAAAAAATCTAAAAAATTGCTTCTAAAATTATTCACAAAATCAGGGGGTAAACTGCTGAAATCTCTATTGGAAATAGGACCACTATATCCATATACAGATGTCATATCATAGTATTCAGAGTCGATAATTTCCCGCTTAATTAGAGGAATACCAATGAAATTATCTTTTTCTTCATAAACGAACAATAAAGGAATTCCAGAGCGATCCAAAGAATGATAGGTCCATGAATGGTAAAAATCATAATTAATAGTTCTTTTCACGAAATTTTTCCATTCCACTTCCTGGTCAATTGTAATCAAGTATTTTAATCCGTTATTAAGTATATAATCTTCTCTTGTAATTTTCATATCCATGAAACTCACTCCCTCATCCTGTCTTGTAAAACCTTGCCTGGTATAGATCTTAATGGCCGCTTCATTAGTTCTATTTACACTAAGCTTAATGTATTTAAGATTTAATGTGCGAAATGCATAATCGAGAATTAACTTAGTCGCTTTGGTACCTAATCCTTTACCCCAATAATCTTTATCTCCTATGAATAGGTGCAATTCTGCATGCTGATCCTCAATATCAATCAATTGAATGTTCCCTATGTGTTTTTCGGTATGTGTTAAACAAATAGCAAATCTTTTTTGATCAGGTCGCTGCAGAATGTCTTCCAGCCACGCTTTCTCTTTTTCCATTGTAATTGTTACATTTGGACTAAACAGTGTGTACTTCCACACCTCTGGATTATTTCGCCATTTATACGTCGTGCTGGCATCATTTACCACCAGAGGTCTTAAATAGATATTATCGTTCATAATACTGTTTTTATTACATTAACAATGCGTTTCATTTCAAATTGTGTATATCGATGGTCAATGGGCAAGGCATTTAGGTGTGTCGTCAAATAATATTCATACATATTCTTTGTTGTCCATTTTAAAACATTTGGCCAATATGATGCAACGTATATCTTTTTTTCTAATAGCTTATTTCTGATTTCAGAACAAGAAGTTAAAAAAGGATAAACCATTGGGCCATTAACAGATGCTACATCAAACGAAAAATCGTTGTACTTTTCTAGATAATCATGCAGGTACAAGAAATTAGAATTTCGCCTGTGCTTACATGCCATGTAATCAATCCCTGACAATAGTCTTTGAGATAGCACTGACATCCTTTTAATTGGTAAATTAGATAAACTGATATCATTGACGATAAAGTCATTATATCCGTGTTCTATCCCCAAATCAACACTTTTTATCAAATGAGAAAATCTATCTATTGATATATCTTTTATTAATTTCAGTTTTATATCACTTTTACATTGCAGATATGCACCATCTGGAACCCCGAAAAATTTACGGCAAGAATAAAAAGTGTCTACAGTATCTAATGGTTTGGTAAAAAAAGCCTGAGAATTATCAATAATCAGGTTAGCAAAAAGTTTGCATAACCTTACAACCGTTTCCTGTTTTAATCCAAAATAATTTGTGTATAAAAGACAATCTTCTGGTCCTAAAACTATATCAAGCACAGGGTTCATCTGTTCATCAATAATATAATACTTAAACTGAATTCCCAATTTCTTAAGTGGCTCTAGTATTACTTCGCAAGTGAAATAAGGGATGTAAACCAATTTATAACGCCTCACTTTTAGGATATATTCAAACGCATTTCTACCAGTATTTAATTTCAATAACGAAGGGTATAGCTCCACTCCTTTCGGTAATTGTATTTCCAAATACCCTCCAACAGATGTCATTTTGCTTGAAGATTTAATTTTCATTCATGAACGGATTAGTAATAATCATTATTAACGTATATCGATTTTATACTTTTATTCCTATTATACTGTTCAAAACACGTTTACAGAATAAAAACTTCAGATTCCAGTATTTTCAAGAATGTTAACCATAGCTTGATTAACTTTTTTTACATCAAATTTCTCGGTGGCGTATTTTCTTCCGTTTTCACCAAATCTTATGATATCTTCTGTATGGCTTATATAATATTCCATTTTGCATGCTAACTGCTTAACATCTTTAATTGGAATTAAAAATCCGTTTGTCTGTGGAAGATTTGGATTTATTGTTTCCCGACACCCAACCGAGTTACAGGTTATGATAGCCCTGCCTATTGCCATCCCTTCTAATAGACACCTTGGAACCCCTTCTCCATAGAAAGAGGGTAAAACAACAACTGAACATTGATTAATGTATGGTCTTACATCATCAACCAATCCAAAGTACTGTATTGTTCCATCAGTTTTTATTTTGGAGTACAGCTCTGAACTTATGGCGTCTATATTATCGTCATATGCCCCGATTAACTTAAAAACAACCTCTGGATATTTTTTTTTTATCTGTTTTGCTGCATAATAATACTCTTTGATACCTTTCGCATTAATTAGTCTAGAAATCATTAAAAAGCTTATATTAAGTGAGTCTGGGAGGGTATATTGGTAGTATGATAAATCTACACCCGAGCCATTTACCACATGCGTTATATTTCTTTTTGAAATAATATTTGAACGTATGAGCGTGTAATAATCATCTTCATTTTGAAAGATAATATGCAATCTTTTGCTAGCGCCAAGGCTGATTTTTAACAAAATCCTTGTGATTTTCTGAACAAAACTTTTACCTGAACCTACATCAAGAAAATTATAGCCAAGTCCGGTTAACATTGGCGTTATATGACTTACTTTGCAAATTCTGGCCACCATTACTCCATAAATAACCGGCTTAAAAGTATAAGGGAAAAATACATCAGGTTTAATGGCTCGTATTACTCTACTTAATTCAAAAAGATATTTCAAATCAGAAAGAACGGATACATTACTTGGATTTAATTCATTTTCATATATTTTAATGGACAATTCAGTCAACCTCTTTTTAATCCAATCTTGTTCAATTTTTGGAGTAAAAATTATGACTTCATGTTTTACAATTAGCGATTCGATCAATTTCCCTCTAAAGTCCAATAATGAACGTGGGGAATCACAAGAAATTAAGATTGTCTTTTTTTCCTTTATCATGTTGACTTTGATTTATAGGTATAAATTTTAGGGTCGGATAACATAAATGTTAAACCGACCCTAAGATTTATATAGTCCAATAATTATAGTTAGCCAACCTTAAAGGTTGACACTTTAGAAGTTCAAAGTTGCACCAGCACCGGCTGTTACTACCGCTGGAACTTGAGCAGCTGAAATTAACGCTGATTTGTATTCGTAGGACGGAACCCACGTTGAAGCAGATGTAGAAATTTTATTTGCTCCACTATTTTTATATATGTTAGTATTTGCACCACTTACAAACCCTGGTTTTGCATTGTACGTTGTACGAATAGGGGCATTCTGATTTTCGAAGTAGTTGTTATCAGTTCTTACAGTTGCACCCATTGTTGCACCAATTCCATATCCGCTACCATTTTGCAAATAGTTATTGAACACGTGCATATAGCCAAATCTAGTACTTGGCTGTCTTTCAGACACGTTATAGAAGTAGTTTTTGTAAACAGTAACGTTAAGTTTACCAGAGTCATTAGTGTTTCCATCTCCGAAACCAATTAACATAGGAATGTGACTATCGTGTAATCTATTCCATGATAATGTCACATAATCAGCCCTATTTCCTACATCTAACAATCCATCATAATAATCCCATCCGTGGTTTCTGTCAGATGACAAATCACAATGATCAACCCACACATGATGTGCACCTTCTTTTATAACAATGTTAGAATAAGTAACTACGTTTTTGATCGTCATGTTGCGTATAATCACATTATTAGTACCATACATTAACAGACCAACACCTTCCATGCTTGACCCCTTTAAACCTAGGATCGTTGTATTTGACCCCACATTTATATAGCCTTTTCCAGTAATCCTTCCCGACACTCTAACTATTTTTGCGCTATTCGAAGAAACAGCAGATTTTAAAGCGGCTAGATTTGATACAGTTACGGTTCGACCTCCCAACCCACCTGTAGTTTTACCATTAACTGATGCATAACCAATAATAGCTTCGCTATCCATTGGAGTTTTTCCATCTGGCAAAGATGGATTAGTTACAGGCGGCACCCCAATACTAGTACTTCCATCAATAGAATAAGTATAAGTGCGACCATTTGTTCTTGGATCAGTATTATCTGATGCTGAAAAATAAAGCGTACTTAACCAATGACTAAAACGGCCTTTACCCATTTTTCTAATATCGTCATGTTTAGAATGGGCAGCACCTAGTTCCTTGCCATTTTCAAACAATCTTAATGTTGAAATAGTTGAATTACTTTGTGAGTCTCCATCAACAGCTATTCCATAGGCCTTGTATGAAAAACCACCGTCACTTACAGCATTACTTAAATTAAGTGCTTTAATACCATTTTTGCTATTTGAAGCCGCTAAGGTCTTCTCAATTGTATTCAATTGGCTGTCTGGATTTGCCACTTCCGAGCCCTTTTTACACTTACTAAAAGTAAAAACCACTAAAAGTAATAGAAGACTCATTGATACGCGATTTGTTGTTTTGTTTTTTATTTCCATTTTTTTTTAAGTATAATACAAACCTAACGTATAAAATTGAGGTATTATATACTTAAAAAGTATGGAACATATATTTTTTTATGAAATTTATACTGTATTTTATCAGTTTTAGGGTTAAAGATTAATTATTAAACCACTATTTTTTCACATATAAAAAATAGTTTCATAATAATCAGCTAACAAATGCGATTTTATATTCGAGAAATCCTTATAGTTAATACAGTGTTGCTTTATAAGTTTTAATTTATTTTAATAGTAAATAAATTGCAATCACCTAAGCGAGATGTCTTCCCAGAACATCTTGTCGGTTATTTGCTACCTTATAAAAGGTCATATACCAACTCACAAAATCTCTCACCCCATCAGCGACT
Source organism: Pedobacter sp. (assembly GCF_045627485.1). GTDB lineage: Bacteria > Bacteroidota > Bacteroidia > Sphingobacteriales > Sphingobacteriaceae > Pedobacter. The sequence continues at coordinate 48,097 of NZ_JAZQNU010000135.1, forward strand.
GAAGTTTTTGGATTATAGGCAAGCATTTCCCTCATGCTAGAGATGTCTGCCCAGGTTTCTTCCACATCACCATTCTGCATAGGCATATAATTTTTTACCGCAAGTTCCCCTAGGTTTTTTTCAATCTCCGCAATGAATTTTAGTAAATCCACGGACTCTCCTCTTCCTAGGTTAAAAACCCGATATGGAACATTCGAAGTGGACGGATCAGGGTCTAGACCATCCCATAATGTATCTACTTTCGCAGGATCATCAATTACGCGAACAATTCCATCCACAATATCGTCTATATAAGTAAAATCGCGTTTCATTGCTCCGTTGTTAAATACGTCTATGTGTTTATGTTCCAGGATCGCCTTGGTAAAAAGAAATGGAGCCATATCAGGTCTTCCCCAAGGACCATAAACTGTAAAAAAACGTAACCCGGTTGTCGGCAGGTTAAACAAGTGACTGTAGGTATGTGCCATTAATTCATTACTCTTTTTAGTGGCAGCATATAATGATACCGGATGATTAGCTTGATGACATGATGAAAAAGGCATGCTTTTATTTAATCCATATACACTTGAAGAGCTAGCATATACCAAATGTTTAATCCTGTGAGTACGACAACATTCTAAAACATTAAGAAAACCAACAATATTAGAATCAATATAAGCTCTTGGATGGGTAATACTATACCGTACTCCAGCTTGGGCAGCTAAATTACATACGGCATCAAAATGACAAATTTTAAAAATATTTTTCATCTTGTCATAATCAGTAAGATCTAATCTAACAAACTGATAGTTTGAATATTTAGCGCTTCTCACAGTTTTGCCATATTCTACATCTGCTTCATTAATACCTGTTTCTGCAAGTCTGCCATATTTTAGATTAACATCATAATAATCATTAATATTATCAATCCCTACTACCTCATCGCCTCTTTCCAACAAGCACTTTGCCAGATGATATCCAATAAAACCGGCAGTACCTGTAACCAAAACTTTCATAATGATGCGTTTTATTTTAAACAATAGGTTGAAAGCCTAAAGGTGCTTATGCCATACCTCTAGACTGAATACACAAAAAAGTATTTTAGCTCTTCTTTCGTCCGAAATCTTAACTTTTCTATCAATTAGATTTAGAATGAAATCTTTTTTTAAAATTTTGGAATACAAATTATCTGGAGCCATTAAATATGCTTGTATGATATCCTTCAATTCTTTATCTACCCAGTTTTTAAGTGGTATTTCGAAGCCTCTTTTTGGTTGGTCAATCAGAACCTGTGGCAGATATTTTTTACTGAGAGTTCTAAGTATGTCTTTGGTCTGAAGGTTCTTTATTTTATAACTATCCGGTAACCCTGGTGCAAACTCTAACATTTCTTTTGATAGAAATGGACTTCTCCCTTCTAAAGAATTCGCCATCGTAGCAATATCCATTTTGGTTAATAGTCTGCTAAAAAGCATGGAATCAAAGTCCATCAGCAATAACTTTTTTAATGGCGATATTGAATAGTTATTTATCCTTTCCAAATCACTTGAAATGAGATTCATCTTTGGTTTTTCGATAAAAACATCTTCAAAACCAACAAAAAGATCCGAAGAAGCAGAACAATAAATCTTAATCAAGTCAGAATAACTGGCAAATTGCAATAACCTATAAAAATAGTTATAGTTACTTTGCTTATGATTAGCTATTGGTAAAATGCGCGTTAAAATTCTTGAACAAACCCTGGAGAATTGATTAGGATTAAAAAAATCAACATGCCTGAAAGGTACGTACCTTCTGTATCCTCCGAATAACTCATCTGCACCATCACCATTTAAAACTACAGTGATATGCTTCTTGGCTTCTTTTGCCACATAGTAACTCGGAATTGCAGAATTATCAGAATTGGGTTCACCATGATTTACAATGATCTTTTCTATATCATTATTTAAATCTGAAAAATCTATTTCCACAATGGTATGATCAGTCGCATACCTTTGAGCCACCTTACCTGCCAATGCCGACTCATCAAACAACCCAGGCATTTTAACTGTAAATGTTTTAAGTTTTGAAGTTTGCTGAGCAGCCATAGCTGTAATTAAACCACTATCAATACCTCCACTTAGAAATGATCCTACATCTAAATCAGAACTATCAATTCTACATTTTACCGCATTTTTCAATATTTGATCTAATTGCGTTACAGCATCAGCGTAATTAGTTTGCCTTTCAGTCTTATAATATTCCTCCATTTTAAACCAGCAAACATCATCATAAACGCCTGTCTGTGTATTAATTTTCAAATAGTGTCCGTTTTCAAGTTCATTCACCAAAAGATATGGTGTGGCCTTTCGATAATGGTGCCCAACATAAAGGTATTCGGCTATTGAAGAGTAGTCTATCTCAGGTCTGCACTTTTTATAGAGCACATTTAGTTCCGATGAAAAAACAAAAATCCTTGCTTTATGATATACGTATAAAGGTTTTTTTCCAGCCCTATCACGCGCAAGATATATTCTACATTTAACGGTATCGTACAAAGCAAACGCAAACATACCGTCAAATTCATCAAGCATATTCATTCCCATTAACTCGAACATCATAAGAATGGTCAACGTATCAGAATTAGAAGAGGCTTTTAATCCATACTTCCTTCTCAATTCCATATGATTATATATCTCACCATTAAATACAATGACTAATCCATTGTACTCCATTGGTTGCTGACCAGTTATGCTTAAATCCTGAATAGCCAGCCTGGTATGATAAAGATTTACATTATTTGCGCTGTAATGCCCCTGTTCATCAGGTCCTCTGTGTAATAATCCGTTAAAAATAAAGCTTTTATCAATTGGGTATTCATAATTTATTGTTCCAAATATTCCGCACATATTCCGTCAATTTAAATCACATTAACAAGCTAGCTTATCTATTAATTGCATCCATTCATTCATCACCTTTTCTTCACTAAACATTTTTTGAATATGCAGTTGTCCGTTTTTTCCAAGCATTACCCTATCAGCCAATGACATATTCATTATCTTTAGCATGTTAGTAGCCAAATCCTTCGCATTTTGCTTTTCGCACAATAATCCACACATAGCGCTCCCAACTAACTCCCGATTACCGTCGATATCAGTTACAACAGTAGGTTTAGCATATGCCATGGCTTCCAGAATTGCATTAGGCATCCCCTCAGAAAATGAGGAAAGCACAAATGCATCTGATTGCATTAAATAGCTTTGCGATTCCTTTTTAAAGCCCAATATATTTACGTGTTGTTGAATCTCATATTTTTCAATAATTTGGTGTGGCCACACTTCTCCTTTCAAATCTCCAACAATATCGACTGTGAAATTGATATGCTTTAACCGAGCTATTGCTTTAAAAAGCGTGAGGTAGTCTTTATTCCATCTAAAGTGGCCAATACATACCCATTTGAAATGCTTATTTTTAACATCATCAACCAGGTCATAACATTTTGGCATCCTTATACCATTGTGAATAACTAGTCCCCCAATACTTACAAGCTTTTGCCTTTCGAAATTCACCATTGAAGCAAATGAATTATAAACTATCGCATCGTCGAATCTTCGTGTAAGCTTAAAGGCGAGATACCACTTCTTTGGAATTACAGAAATCCTAATAGTAGATATCAACTTAAATTTGGCAGTCAATTTTAAAAGGCGTGCAAATATGATAGCAATGAACATAAAAGCAATAACCACATCTGGCCTAAACTGTCTAATGGTTCTATAAAGCTTGAAAATATTAGAAAAAGGATAACGGAACCAATTTTTCAAGAATAATATTTCTAAACCAGTTTTGCGGATATCGCCTTTAAATTCATCTATAGGCTTTAAAGATATGATTAGAACTTTATGATGTTTAGACTTTAAAAACAAGGCAATTTTCAGCAATTGGGTTTCTGCTCCACCCTTACTCATGGAAGGAGTCATTAAAATCACTCGTTTTTTCATTACCATTAATAGTTAATCAGAAGTAAAATATCTTAGCGTTAATTAACTAATGAATCTTCTAAATAAGCTTTACCTCCTGTTGTGATTTAAAGATTTGAAGGTTTCTATAATCACATTACTTCCGTAACTGGTCGCTGTAGGTCTCCATTCTTTATTTAAATTGATCCTCCAGTAACGAAGCACGATCCCCCTTTAACTAATATCACCCTATTTTGAAATGGAAAGCTTTCCAACAAAGCCCTGATTTTACCAGAGGTATGCAAAATTTCATTTATAAATCGTTCTATAAAAAGATCATTTGCATAAGGGTTTGATAAGAAGCAGGCATCTACTTTAATATCAACTTCAGGAAGTTTCTATTAAATGTAAAAAACCCTACATCTGCATACATGCTAAGTAGTATTCGGAATGTGCATTTGCAGATACTTGAATATGATAATTCGATTCAAAAAAATGTCTTCCACTTAATTTAATCATCATGTATTCTGGATGGTTCAGCGCCTCCTTTAGCACTTCATAATACCCATCCACACTAAGATCTTTACTTAGAAAACCGGTTTTCCCATGCAGAATCATCTGCTTTATACCACCAACTGGAGTGCAAACTGGAATACATCCTATTGATAATGCTTCAATAATTGAAATTGGCATCCCTTCGTAGGTACTTGAAAGGCAAAACGCATCTGCTATACTTAAATAATCGGCAACATTATTTTTGCCGCCAACAAACGTAACGTAGGAGTCCTCTTTAGCCACTGCTAACAAATGCTGGTACAAATGTTTGTCCTTTACTTCCCCAATAATTATCAGCTTGCATTTCTTTTTTTCAGTTGTATTGAATTTCTGCACAGCCCTAATTAATAGCTCCTGATTCTTTTCAATAGCAATACGCCCAATATGTACCAAAATAAAATTATCATGAGTATTCTTATATTTTTTAATAAGCAATGTACACTGATCACTGGTTACCATAGGCTGACGTCCATTTTCGATGAGGATGTCATTATTCAGTTTATAGTAATCTCTATAAGTTTCACGGCCATCATAAGAGATTGTTACTGGTTTTACTTTATTTGATTTGTACCAGACCTTCCTGAAATTCTTGATGAATGGATTTGGACATTCAGCTGCAGCTATATTATGAATGGTATGAAAAAATATGGTCTCTTTATTTAAAAAAAGGTAGAATGCCAGGTATTCAAAACCATTTAAGTGAGAATGCAAAATATGTGGCTTCGCTTTAATTAACCATTTAGTTAAAGCTATAAATACACCCAGATTAAATCCTCTTTTTTTATTAAAAGAGACATACCTAACACCTTTATGAATATCCTTAACAAAGGTAATCTCTTCATTATTTGCACATATAGAGATCAAAAAAACTTCATACTGATCCAATTTTGCAAGCTCATTACATAAATCAACTACGAAGCGCTCAGCACCACCTTTGGTTAAATCGCCGATAAGGTGCATTATTCTGAGTTTCTTCATTTGATTACTTAGTCAAGAACTATTCGGAACAATTGATTGTCTTAGCAATGGTGGCTGTGAATGTTTGAGGTAACATTTTGTGCTAAGGCTGGTTTGGCCGCTCTATGAAGCAAAAAATCAAGGTGTAAAATCGCGAAATAGAGAAAGATTGTAGGCCCATTTGCACTAACAAGCCATGAATTATGAGACATGGAATTTATAGAAACAGCAATGAAAGAACAGCACAGGCAAATCATTAAGGCATATTCTTTCTTCCTTACATTTCTAAAGGCGTCAATAATAATTTTTCCAATTTTATGATACAAGCCTATTAATATTCCTAAACCTAAAAAAGGGCCTAAATAGGTAAGAAACATTAAATAAGCATTATGCGATGTAATTCCTGAAGAAAACACTTCATTACGGTAAATAACATCAGACCAATCTTTTCCATAAAAAATAAGCCCATAAGGGTAGCCAGAATAGATCCTTAAATTTTCGGCAGCAAGAGTAGAACGATTATACTCTTGCATATTGTTCTCGTTCTTGGTAATGATATTATTATAAGTATCAAGATTATCCTTAAGAACATAAGTATAAAAAATAAATGCTGCACATGCTGCAAAGACTGTAATAAAAATCGCTTTGTAATTATAATACATCAGTAAAAATAAGAAGGCAGAACAAGCAAAACCGACAAATACCGAACGCTGCATACCCAGATAAATAAAAAGCAAACAAATAAAAAGGGTTAACACTTTAACAAAAAGGGGCAATTTATAAACAAATGTAATTATTAGAAGAAACGGGACGAGGGCGGCTAATTGGTAGCCAAAATTAAATTGGTAAACTGCTATTCCAGAAGGACTTTGCAATACAGGCTCCCCCATAAGCATGGTTCTTAAATTATCTATTTCCGACTCATAATAAGGATTGAAAACCATTACAATTGCAGAGAAAGTTAGTAATGCTATAAAAACAAAGATGGTGGTGGTAAACCTCTTTAGGTTCGTTCCAACAAAATAATTAAAATAAAATCCACAGAGGCCGATACAGATGATATAAGCAAAAAAAACTACCAATTCAGATAAGCCAACAACATTATATAAGAAAATTGCTATACCAAAAAGAACTAGCTCTCTACTATACAAGAATTCTAATTTTCCTTTTTCTCTAAATAAGAAAATTAAAGGAATGCAGAATATCAGAGGTGCAGGAATTCTGAATAATTCTGTCATAAAAATACCAAATGACAGTGAGTATAAATACAAGATAACAAGTACGAGGGCCATTATTTTCATATTCCGAGCTAATCAATATTCTGTTTGAAAGAATTTATGAAGCTATGCGCGTTATTAGCCGCATTAAAATATTGCAATTGTGCATTCTTTGCAATTTGTTTACACGATTCATAGTGTTCAACCATGTGCTCCAACTTCTCTTCCAGGTCTTGTAAACCCCAACTCACAGGGACATATGTTACATTTTCAATATACAGATCAGGGTATGTTTCTAAATGACTCATCAACGGCTTAATTAAAACTGATCCTGCAATAAATGTTTCAAAATCACGATAGCAAATTTCTCCCCAACCAAACGGACTAATACTAAGCTTTGAATCTCTAAGTTCTTTCCAGTATTTTGCTTTACTAACATTTTTACCGGTTGCAATAATAAGATTCAATTTTTCAAAGAGCCCCAATACATAATTCCTTTGGTAGGAAATCATACTTGTTTCCCCATTTTCCTTATGGATCGTCCCCCTAAACGCAAGGTCATATTTCCTTTTTTTATCATAAGGTGTCAAATGAGTTGGATAGATACTATAGGCCAGGTAATTACTTAGCCTGCTCATTTTATATCCATAGTACCTGTAATCATTAAGTGCTAAATTCCACCCTAGTTTAATTTTATGAAGTTGATTTTTTGGGCATGGAGCAAAAGTTGTTCGCTGAACTCCAGGCACAGGATTTAGCCAAATTCTTAAGTCATTCAGGTTCTCGGAGGTATAATAATTTATATCTCTGAGCCGTTGCTTTTTCATGAAAACATCAACTAGCGGTATAATCGGAAAATCACTTGAACCAGTGGAATCCGCTGCATCAAACCAAATTAGCCTGCCAGTTTCATTTTTCATGTTGAACAAGTATGCCATTATTTCATCCTCATTCTGGGATGTTCTGGTTAATATATTTTGCCATCCATCTTCAAAATACCGAGAATGGATTAGCAAATAATCACTTCCATGAAGCCTCTTATCCTTATGATCATAATAGATTTCCACTTTCAGCCCATGATCCAGAAAAGTATCCCTCCAGCGATAAAAATGATGTGTTTCACCATAATATCTTTTAGATGGCCAATCCAGAATTTTTAAAACTTTCATCTGAAAATAATTCTTTTAATTGTATATGAAATAATCTTGAGATCAACCCAAAGGTTATGATTATCAATATATTTTAGGTTCTGCGTAATTTTTGATGGGATAATTGTATTAATATAGAATTTTTCAGGATCATCAGCGTTAGCAAGAAGTTGATTTTCATCAATATACTGGATTGAAGCCCAATCCGTAATACCAGGTTTTACAGTAAGTACTTTTTTTTGAAAAGCATCATACAATAAAACATACTTAAGCACCTCTGGTCTTGGGCCAACTAAGCTCATATCGCCTCTTAAAATATTAATGAGCTGTGGTAGCTCATCAACTTTGTATTTTCGTAGCCAGCTTCCAAATCGGGTTATGCGTGTATCATGATCTCCAACAGTCAGTAAGCCACCGATTTCAGAATTCTTATACATTGTTCTAAACTTAATCAGTTCAAAATTCTTGTGGTTTAAGCCTACTCGAATTTGCTTATAAAAAACACTCCCCTTTGAGTCACATTTCAAAAGAATAATGACTACAAAAAAAAATGGCAGCAGAAACAATAGACCCGTCACAGCGAAGACTATATCGAACATTCTTTTTGCATCCATGATTTTTAATTCTTACAGGAGTACCTTTACCAAATTATTAACAACTCTTACTTGTTGTACCGCGTCAATAACACATTCAACAATAAAATCAATTTCAATATCCAAGAGCTGTGGATATATGGGCAAGGATATCTCACAAGCATATTGTTTATAGCTATTTGGATAGTCTTCTATAGCGTATCCAATACTTTTGAAATAAGTTAGCATTGGCATAGGTATAAAATGAACATTCACATTAATATCCCAATGTACCAACCCTTCTATAATCTGGTCCCTTTGAACCTCTGAAATCCCTTTAATACGCAAAGGGAATAGATGATAAGAAGCCTCCCTTGAATCATCTTTCATTGTTGGCTCAATAAACCAATCATAACTTTTGAAAGCCTCACAATATTTTTGGTATATCCTTTTACGTTGTGGAAGCAACGTTTTATTGTACTGTCTGATTTGAGCTAATCCTATAGCAGCACAAATATCAGGCATATTCATTTTAAAACCTTTAAAAAGAATATCATATCTCCAGTTCGCACCTTTAGATTTAGCGAAAGCATCTTTATTTTGCCCGTTTAATGAGTAAAGCTTTAAAAAACTATACTCTTCCTGATTGTCTAAAGGCGCTGGCAGATTTAAACAGATGCATCCCCCTTCAGCAGTGGTAATATTTTTTACTGCATGGAATGAAAAGATTGTAGCATCACACATTTGAGCGGCTGGAAGCCCATCATAGGTGGCACCAATAGAGTGTGCTGCATCAGAAATCAATAATATTCTCCCTAACTCTAATTGCTTAGCTGTAACAGGATTAAACAACTGTTTTACAAGCGGATCATTTACGATTTTTCGCAACTCATTGTAGTTACAAGGCAACCCTGCAATATCTACTCCAATTATGGCTTTGGTTTTATCAGTGATTTTATTTGTCACCAATACAGGATCAATAGTAAAGTCATCTAAAATATCTACCATGACGGGTGTAGCACCACAATGTAATACACACAAGGCTGTAGCACAATAAGAATATGCCGGTAAAATAACTTCATCTCCATCCCCAACTCCAAACCATTTCAGTAGCATAATTGCTCCAGATGTCCAAGAATTTACACAAATGGCGGCTTTCGTCCCCGTCAGGTTTAATAATTCATACTCTAGAGCTTTAACTTTTGGCCCGGAAGTGATCCAGTTAGCACGAAGACAATCAAGTACTTCATCAATCACTGCCTGATCAATAAAGGGAGGAGAAAAAGGTATATTCATATCTTTAAGATTTAATATTCAGAAAACTTATAAAAGAAATTGAAATGGGGAATAGATTAAATGTGGTTTTGTATAAGATTTTCCCATTTAGCAAAAGTATTCTCCAGGGAATTAGTCTGATTTATCAATTGAGCATTTACAGAAATCTTAATTTTAAGGACAGGATCACTGATTGCTCTTCTTATTGCTTCAGAAAGCTGTTTTACATTATTTACTTTCACCAACAAACCATTTTTCTCATGCTCAATGATATCAGACGGACCATATTCACAATCATTAGCCACACAAGCACAACCTAGACTCATTGCTTCCACAAGCACATTTGGATAACCTTCATTTCTTGACGACAACACGAATAATTCGGCTTGTTTATAGTAATCCTGTAGATTATTTTGGTAACCGATCAATTTTACCCTATCGTTAAGACGCAAGCTATTAATTTGACGCTCCAAATTTTTACGTTCTTTACCATCACCTAAAATCAATAGGTCAACATCATTTACCGCTAATTTCGAAAATGCTTCTATTAACAAATCGAAGCCCTTTTGATGGTCTAAACGTCCTACACTTAAGATAAATTTACGGGGATATACGCTTTTCAAACTAGCAGGAATGAACTGACTCACCGGATTATTTATAACTTCAAAATTGTTTAATCGCCTAAATGATTTATTTTTTCTAAAACCATCAACCATTCCCTTTGACGGGATAACTATTGCCTTTGATTTCCGGTATATATGAGCGGACACCCACCTTAAAAAGCTATTTAATTGATTTACAGTGTAATCAGGTGTAACACGTTCAGAGACCAAATAAGGTATTTTTAAGATATTACAAGTAAGCCCTAACCATAGATTAGCAGATGTCATAAAAGACACTACGCATGCAGGCTTTTCGGTGAATAATAAATAAAGTAGCTTAAAAAATGTAACGCCGCCATACCATATCCGATAAAGTATATGCTCATTCCTTTCAGAATTTATCAGGGAAATGATTTTTATTCCGCTCTCCAAAAAATATGCAGGTTTAGCGTCATTTAAACTAACAATGGTGACTTCATACCCCTTTTTATAAAAATAGTTGACGAGATTTGATATTACGCGTTCTGCTCCTCCTCCATTGAGGCTATTAATTGCAAAAAACAACTTAGGTGCTTTTACCATAATTTTGTGATAGTTTGAAATGCACTACTGAAATTAAAGTACCTGATGTCGAATAAAAAATATTGCTTTAAATAGATATACAATAATTGCCTTTTTTGAAAGGACGAGTACTTGAAATTCTTTATTGTCAATTTGAAATCGCTTATTATCCGCGATTTTCGCACTTTTGGATCTATCATACTCCATATTCCGCCTTTGTGGTAACGATAAGAAGCCATTACATCCGGAAGCACATAAATCTTTTTACCTGTATTTGCTACCGCGTATAGCTTCAGAAAAGTATCGGTACCGTAAGTACTCGTATACCAACTCTGGGCCATTACATCCCTTACTTCTTTAATGTTTCTCATCATTAAAGAACATATTCTTGTTTCCTCCCTTTTCCCAAGTAAAACATCTTTATAACCGAACTCCAATGCTTCAGGATAACCCTTTAAATAAACAGTATTACCCTGGTCATCAATTACTTTAGTATGATGACAACAGATAACATAATCTTCGTTTGCTTCTAAAAAATCTACCTGTTTCTGTAGTTTAGTAGCGTCAGTCCAATAATCATCACCATCACAAAGCGCAACATACTTTCCTTTTGCCCTTGTTAATACATCGATATGATTCCTTATCCCTCCAATATTGTTTTCGTGGCTAATCAACGTAATTTCGCCGGGATACCGTCCGCAATAGTCCTGAATGATTGATTTTGTATGATCCGTAGAACTATCTTCACCTATAAGAATTTCGTACTTAAAATTAGTTTTCTGCATTAAAAAACCTTCTAAAGCTTGAGCAATATAACATGCGTGGTTATAAGTAATACAACACACAGATACCATCAGATTTTCTTTAGATTTTGCCATTATCTGTTCTTTTGAAGTTAGTGTACATCGTTCTGCAGACCTGCAAACTCAGTGTGTAAATAATTTACAGGAGTGATCTGATTATTATTTGCTGTTTGAGCAGGTTGATAATAATTTTGTACCCGCAATATTATTCTGGCGATTAAATCAAGGTCACTGCATGTTAAAGTATGATAAAGTGGTAAACAAAGGATTCTTTTAGCTATAGAATCACATACTGGCATGTGGACTCTCGTAACAAAAGGTAGTGTTGATAAGGATGGATAAAAATATCTTCTACAATAAATCTTCTCATTCTCCAGTGCTTTTAAGCACTTTAACATTAAATCCTGGCTATCAAAAAGTACAGGAAAGTATGCATAATTATAATCCAGATCTTCGTTTAATTTGGGATACTTAGCTTTTAGGGTACTTAATGCTTTCCAATAATAAAATGACAACAGCCTCCTTTTGTCTAAAATTTCATCCACCTCTTTCAGGTTACACAAGCCCATAGCTGCGTGAAACTCACAGTTTTTACCATTTATCCCAAGTTCAGAAAACTCATCAGGACCGTCGTGACCAAAGTTCCTCATTAAGGCCAATTTTTTCAATAATTCGGGACTATTTGTAAAAACTGCCCCTCCTTCAATGGTATGAAATACTTTTGTAGCATGAAAACTTGTGGTACTTATATCTCCATATGCAAAAACAGATTTGTTCTTATATTTAGTACCAAAACAATGCGCAGCATCATAAATAACTTTTAATGAATATTTATCGGCAATTTCTTGTATGTAATCAATATCACAAGGATTCCCATAAACATGTGTAGCTAGAATAGCTGATGTTTGAGGTGTTATCGCTGACTCAATTTTTTTAGGATCTATATTAAAAGTTCCTTCATCAATATCTACAAAAACAGGCTTGCATCCCTCCCAAATAATGCTATTTGTTGTAGCAACAAATGAGAATGGTGTAGTAATAATTTCTCCTGTTAAACCAAGTGCTTTAATAGCAAGTTGTAATGCCAATGTGCCATTTGAAACAAAAAGTAAGTGTTTAACATCCAGATAATCCTTAAGCCTCAATTCAAGTTCATTTACCAATGGACCATTATTAGTGAGCCACTGCCGTTCCCAGATGCTGTGAATGTATTCTTCAAAATCGTGGATTTTTGGAAGAAATGGTTTGGTTACAGGTATCATTTAGTTAAGATTAATTGTTTAAAATCATTAATTGGTGCAAGTCTTAAATATGTACTGCTTACCAGGTAAACCAGAAAGAAAAAAATACCGTTTATGATTATGCGGATAAGGTCAGGAAATTGAAGTCTGTTGAAGCAGAACATATCAGCCAAATAGCACAACAGCCCAGTGAATGCGGATGCCATTAAAATAGGTAATACATCAGAAATCTGTTCCCCTATTGAATAGTTGATGATTTTACCACTGTATATGGAGTTTATATAATACGCTAGGAAACTGAAGAGCAATTGGAAATATAATAGTCCATATATACCTAATGGAAACACACATAAAATGCCAACTACACAAATTATTTTTTTTATTAACTCAAGCTTTAATATCAGATCGCTCCGTCCTTTTACCTTTAAAATATTAAGATTATAAGCATGTAGTGGGTATATAACACCTGCTATGCATAAAATCTGAAAGTATGGAGCTGCTGGTACCCATTTACTGGTGAGTAGAAATCCGAATAAAGGTTCTGCTATAACAGCCAGCAAAATCAAGACCGGGGCATTCCAAAAAAGTACTTGTTGCATTAATTTCCTATACACCCCTTTCAGTCTCAAGTTATCATCAGCAATTGAAGCGAACATTGGATAGGTAACTTTGTTTATGACTGCAGAAATATTTGTAATTGGCAATTGACTAACTGAATCTGCCCTCGAATACAACCCGAGTTGTATAATAGAGAAGTTTTTACCAATTATTAATACATAAATGTTTTTGTAAAGAATTTCAAGCAAACCAGTTAAGGTCATTTTATAACCAAAAGAGAAGTGCCTTTTAAAACAAATCTTGCTAAACATCCAGTCAGGTCTCCAGTCAGAATAAATCCAGTGCATTACTGTAGACAAAAAAGACTGAAATAAGCCCATCCATACTAAACTCCACACTCCATACCCATTTAGTGCTAAAAAAACACCAAAAAAACCTCCAACCAGTACCGCAGGGACCTGAATTTTCATCTGAATTTTGAAATTCATCTCCTTAGTCAACCGGGCATTCTGAACGCTAAAAAATGCGTTAACAATAAACTCTAAGGCATAGATTCTTAAAATCAGTGAAAGTGCATCCTGGTTATAAAATGAAGAGATCAAAGGGGCACACAGGTAGACTATTACATATAAAATTACACTCCCAACAAGATTAAAAAAGAACACAGTGGAATAGTCTGCCTGGCCTAAATTAGAGGAACGTATTAATGATGAAGTTAGACCACCTTCTAATAACGAGTTACCCACCGCTATAAATACAGTTAACATTGCAATTAGGCCAAATTCAGCAGGCAATAAAATTCGGGCTAGTATAATGGTTACGCCAAAACCAATAAGTTGTACACTAAACTGTTGTGCAAAATTCCAGGTTAGTCCTGAAATCGTCTTTTTCCTTAAGGACATGGTCGAAAGTTTATTTCTGAACGGAACCTATTAATAACATGATGACCGGGCAAAGCTTCGCTACCTCACTTACATGATATTTGGTAGCTTTAAGAAAATTATACCTTTTACTTCTGATTTTAGATACATACGGTCATTTACCGGTCTCTCACAATCCCCACCTCAATAGCAAATTCAATTATCTACCCTTAAGATGGGTATGCATACCCACCATATCTGTAAGAACTTCTATTTCCCTTTTTAGCATCATTCAGTACAATCATTGGATTTACCAACCTCCTACTCTCACAGATCCCTTCAAATATGGCCAGGTCTGTCTTATTTGTATAATTATACCTAACCAGGTAAATGCTCGAATCCGCGTACTCAGACAATTCAAAAGCATCAGAAACATGTCCAACCGGCGAGGTGTCCACAATGATATAATCAAATCTTTTTTTAAGCTCATGAAATAAGATCTTCAGCTTCGGACTCTGTAGAATTTCGGAGGGGCTATCTGATATTTCACCACAACCAATTACATACAAATTGTCAGATTGTGGTGCTTTAATCAACATATCCTCAATATCAGCTTTCTCTGATTTCAAATATTCAGAAAGCCCTATTTTAGCTTTTAAGTTCATATTATTCAGCAAATCGGGCTTACGTAAGTCGAATTCAAGTATCACCACCTTTTGTTCGATTAAAGACAAAGTAATACCCAAATTGATACTGAAAAACGTTTTGCCTTCTCCTTTAGTTGTAGAAGTTACCAGCAGAACTTTATTGCTCCCCTTGGTATTCATAAATTGAAGGTTGGATCGGATATACCTGAAGAGTTCTGAGATAGTTGTACTCTTCCCTTTATGAACTACGATGGACGCTCCGATTGTCTTATGACTAAGCTCTCCCAAAATTTTCCCGTTTGCTGCAATGTATTCGATATCGTGAATGTCTTCAATTTTATCATTCATCTTATCTTTCACATAAAGGATAGAAAATGGTGCAAAAAAACCAGCAAACATACCAAGCATATAAACCAAAGCTACTCTAGGTTTTGCCGGATTAGGATCATATCCAGGCCTGGCAATGACTTGAGAAGTAGGTATCGTTGCAGATAATGAAAGTTCTGTTTCTTCTCTTTTTTGAAGCAGATACTGATAAAGCGTAGTCTTAACACTTTGTTCTCTGCTCCGCTCAATTAGTCCTCGTTCAATAACAGGAACGCTGTTCAACTCCGCTGCAAATTGATGTGTTTTATTCTTTAGGGTATTCTGCTCAAGAAGTAGCCCTTTTTTTATCGTATTTAAGTTCTCAAGAATGCTTGATTTCATGCCATTTAATTGCTCGGTAAGATTGACAACCAATGGATTGCTGGCGCTATTATTACGTAATAGCCTTTGTCTCTCGATCTGTAAACTGTTGAACCGTTCAATTAAACTAAGCAATGTTGGCTCTTTAATACCTAGTGTGCTTGGTACAAGTCCAAATTCACTATTTCCATTTTTTAAATAAGATATGATAGACTGGATAAGATTTAATTGCACTTCACTTGTAGAAAGCTGCTCATTGTAACTTCCGGAAGATTCTAAGTTCATCTGCGCATTCACACTCAATTCAGTAACCTTATTGTTTCTTTTATAATTCTCAACATCATGTTCTGCCCCCGACAAATTAGTAGTTAATACTTTTAATTTGCTGTCGATAAACTTTATCGTATTTAATGCCATTAAATTTTTATTGCTAACATTCTCCATATTATACCTGTATATTAATGAGGTTAGCAGATCCACGCCTCGTTGTGGTATAGCATCTAATACACTCATCACAACCGTATTTGCACCCTTTACCACTGGTAAAACAATTAAGCCACTGGCACTGTAGTTTTGTGCCAATACATTTAGATCTACAAAACCCACATGTAAAGTTTTATCGCCGACTTTAAATTTGGGCCCCTTTAGCACCACAATACTGAATTCCGGTCTAACTATCTTACTCCCAAATTTATAAATGGTTTCCTTCCCTTTTTCACCAAAAATAAATTGGTTGTCATTTATTGATGTTAGCGTAAGTTTTAATTTATAAGCTTCATCAGAAAGTTCTTTTACAACAACTTCCATTGGTAAAGATTTTCCATATAATTCCTTCTTTTTTAGTGGAAGGTTATGGAAGTAATTAACATTCATTTTAAGATCTTTCAATACTTTATAAATCAAATCCCTGGATCTCATGACCTCCATTTCGTCATCAACACTTTTTGAAGTTCTAAACATATTAAGATCACTAAAAGCAGTACCTTTTAAAAGTCCATCTCCTTTTGAATCGTCCTGTACTAGTAATGTACTGGTCACTTTATATTTAGATACGGTAATCTGAAGATATAGCCAGGCACATCCCAGGCTTATCATTAATGCAAGTAGGAAGAGGTACCAATACTTTGCATATTTTACAACCTGCACCATAAAGTCCTGATTGTTGTTGGGGATTTGTTTTTGATAAGTCATCGCAATAAATCTTAAAAATTTCGCATTACCTATTTAAAAATGTGGTTGCCAATACAGCAACTGCAGATATTGCTGCAACCACAAGTGGCATCAACCGGTTATTATTACTTACTTCAACAGACTTTGCTTTATCAGGCTCCACATAGATCACATCATTTTGCTTCAGATAGAAGTAGGGAGAATTAAGTACATCTTTGCTATTCAGATTAACACGTACCATATTTCTAACCCCATCTATTTCTCTGATCACCAAAACGTTTTCTCTTTTTCCATATGCCGTCATATCGCCGGCCAGTCCAAGAGCTTCTAATAGATTAATCTTTTCGTTGGATACTGAAAATGTTGAAGGATGATTAACCTCGCCTATCACTGTAACTCTGAAGTTCAGGAACTTAATATTTACAATTGCATCACTTACATATTTTCCGAGGCTGGTTTCCATTAACGATTGGGCCTGGCTCAACGTTAAACCTTCCAACTTAACCTGGCCTAAAACAGGAAATTTAATACTCCCTCCATTATTTATCCTGTATCCTTCCCTTTCATAAACGCCATTTATTGTGGGATTACTTGGTACAGAAGCAAATAGAACATTTGATTCCGGACTTGTCGTGTTGACAGTAATGCCTAATACATCATTTTTGAGAATTGTAGGTTCACCAGCATCTAAAACCTGTGACGTGTTTTCGCGGTTTCCTTTCAGATCACTGAAATAGACTAGATTTCTTTGCCGGGAACAACTACTTAACATAATTACTATTAAGCAGCATACGATAAATTTTATATTCATTTGGATTTAAATTAGCAGCAACCTGGGTGATTAGTTTCCATTGGTGAATTTACATACTAAATACAAGCCAGCATCACGCTTTCCGCAGTTGTAACGCATATTGTAACTACGTAATCGTTAACGATATAACCCTGTAAAAACAACTTACACAAAGCACGTAAATGGGGTTTTCGTTTCTGTTATTTAAATCAAAGTATTGTTTTAATCGGTTTAGAATAACTTAAGTTAGTACTTATCAGTTTTTACCTCATAAATGAATTAGTAAGGCCCTAAAAAGGTATTTTTGAAGGCTCCAATGGGTGATAATTTACTGAAACTCAACTAAGAGTTAATGCAGCCAGGGAAAATATTAAATATAACGGTGGTTGTGACCAAATTTTAAGCCTACCCAAACTTGGCTATTTAAATGTAGAATTCGCAACCAACAAAACGGGAGGATAAAAAGAAATTTTAACATTAATGGAAGTCAATTTTTTAAAAACCGCCTGAATGTTCAGTAATATCGTTTTAATCGCCGCTTGCCATGGTGTAGTGAATGATAGTCTAGGTATACGAAAACCTCATCTTCATTTTTTTTAATTCCTTTTCTAATTGTGCTCCTAATGCTGATTCTCCATTTTGAATGGTTAGTCGCACCATTTCGTTTAAAAATGTCAACCCGAATCGAACATTTTGGTCTTCAACATACCTGTTTTTTACCGCTGACACATCTGCTATATAATTAAGCTCTTTCACTATGTTCTCTGCAGATTTTTCTATCAGCGCGTTTGCCCGTCGTTTATCATCTAATAAATAAAGATTCTCCGCCATAAAATATAATCCCGCTGACGACCGCATTCCGTATAATTTATTGGGAATTACTTCAAAATAGCGGTCGACCAAATTCCTCGCTTCATTTTGCCTGCCATTTTGAATTAACGCCGACGTGGTATCATTTAATAGCTTTGTGAGCATGGATATATGCTTTTGTGAATCGGTATCTAAGTAATTTGCATTTTTAAGGTTCCCCCACTTAAATTTAATCATAAGGTTGTTGTAAAGAACCGGCGCATTTATAGCTTCTGCTTCAGGAGTGGCATCCTTTTCAAGAGGCATTAACCGCAGCACCAAACCTTCATTGTATAAATAATCATCTAGTCCATTGTACTGTTCCCTGGGCATGCCACTCGTAAAATAGATTGGTCTTTTCCAATTATTATGCACCAGGATGTCAAACATAGCCAGGGTCCCTTTAGTCACATAAGATTTATTAAAGGTCCATTTCAAAGCTGGCGCTATCAACCCAGTATCCGAAGGGTTTACAACCTTATTCTTAACCACATCAGCTTTGTTAATGGTAAGCTTAAAGTTTTTTGTGGGTATGAAATTTTCAAACCTTCCATTCTGCATTTGAATCTTGTCTACCTGATTATCAGAAAGCAACACCTCAAGAATGCTTTTAAGCTCTACAGGTCCGGCAATCTTATAATCCTCATAATACATCACATCGCGAACACCCTGTACATATTGCGATTCTTTCATTGATATCGGCAGGGGCTCAGATTCGTTCTGCTCACGTTTCATTCCGTTGATATACCAGTCTGCATCAAACAAGCTCAAATTCACCAGTCGAATATCCGGGCGTATATTTTCTACTTCCTGCGCATACCACAAAGGATAGGTATCATTATCCGCATAGGTAAATAAAATAGCATTCGGGGCACATGAATTCAGGTAATTTACTGCAATATCATGTGCAACTAATTTATCACTTCTGTCATGGTCATCCCAGCCGCCAATAGCCATGTTTAATGGTGCGGCAAGTACAGCAAATGCGGTTGCCGCAATGGCAGCCGTTTTTGAACTTACCTTTTTTACCAGCCAATCATGTACTGCCAATGCACCCATCCCTATCCAAATGGCAAATGCGTAAAACGACCCCACGTAGGCATAATCACGTTCCCTCGGTTCCAGTGGTGTTTGATTAAGGTATAAAACAATTGCAAGGCCGGTAAATAAAAACAAGAGGCATACAATACCAGCGTCCCTTTTATTACGCTTAAACTGCCATACTGCCCCCATTAAACCGAGGATAAGCGGCAAAAAGAAAAATCGGTTATAGGATTTGCTTTCGGTAATAGAAGGTGGAAGTTGATTTTGGTTGCCCAGGCGCAAAGCGTCAACCGGTTTAATGCCACTTAACCAGTTACCATCAAAATAATTCCCAAATCCCTGTTCATCATTTTGCCGGCCTACAAAATTCCACATAAAATAGCGCATATACATATGGCCAATCTGGTATGAAAACAGAAAACCTATATTATCGATAAGGCCTGGGAAATGACTATCATCAAACCTCATCCAGTCCTTATAAAATGCAGCATGCGGTGCTTTATCACTATGCATCCTTGGCAATAAGGTGGTTTGCTCATACACATAGCTAGCCTTTACATCTGCAAGCTCGTATTTATCCTTTCCTTTTCTATAAATATTACCGTCTTCCTTTATAGCAACAGGCTCGGAGTTGTAATTAGGTCCATTTAATAATGGCCGGTCACCATACTGTTGCCTGTTTAGATAACCTAGAAGTGAAAAGGCATTATCCGGATCATTGTTATTTAAATTTGGGTTTGCCTGTGCCCTGATCACAATCATTGCAAATGAGCAATATCCAAAAATAATTAAGCTAACTGACAGAAAAGCCAGGTTTAAAACCCTCCGTTGGTGTTTTATAGAAAACCAGATGCCATAAGCCAGACTACTTACCAGAAGAATCCCGAATACAATTATGCCGCTACCAAAACCAAAGCCCAGCGTATTGACAAAAAACAAGTCGAAATAAGCACCAAAGGACACTAAATATTGAATGATCCCAAACTGTACAATAGCAACTATTAAAATGCCAGCGAGTAAGGTTTTAATAATTCCCCAATTTGTAACAGTTGCTGTCTTTTTAAAATAATAAACGAAAACAATTGCTGGTATGGTAAGCAGGTTTAATAAATGAATACCGATCGAAAGCCCCATTAAATAGGCAATGAGCAACAACCACCGATCTGCACCGGGCTCATCTGCCACGGCCTCCCATTTTAAAATAGCCCAAAATACAACGGCGGTAAACAGCGAAGAAAGTGCATACACTTCCGATTCTACTGCAGAGAACCAAAAACTGTCTGAAAAAGTATAAGCAAGAGCACCTACTACACCTGCACCAATAATACTTATTATTGAAGATAAAGATATATCCTCATTTGCTTTTATCAGCGACTTTTTAGCTAAGGCAGTAATTGTCCAAAACAGAAACAAAATGGTAAAGGCGCTTGCCAAAGCGGAACCTAAATTCATAAAATAGGCGATTTTTGTTAGATCACCCATTGCAAATAACGAAAAAAACCGCTCCAACATCAGGTATAACGGTGCTCCTGGCTGATGCACGATTTGCATTTTATAAGCCGAGGCTATAAACTCTCCGGAATCCCAAAAACTAACGGAGGGCTCTAAAGTTAAAATGTAGGTTGTAGCTGCAATCAAAAAGCACATCCAACCGGCCAGGTTATTAACTTTTGAATAATTCATAGTGTTGAAAATTGAAACTCAAGTGATGATTACCAATACCCGACAAAACGAAAAGAATCAAAAAAAATAAGCCCTGAAAACCAATCCGTTACTTCGTGCACGATTACTTAAATATAGGAAGCTTTAAGGTCTCAAAATGTTATTTTTTGTTAAAATTTAACCTTGGTATCATAAGGATACATCGCATATTAATCTCTTAATTGGTAAAACACATGTAAGCAAGCTCCTCGGCACTAACATAGTTATCACTGTTAACAAGTTTAAATCACCACAAATCGTATCCTTTCTTCGACAAGAACTATCATTTTACGTTTTCCTTTCACGAAAACAACCAGCTTAATTATTAGCTTAAGCTTTAAAACAATAAAGGCCATTACATCAAACATGTAACGACCTTTTCCAAATAAACCTTATCCTAATATAATGTGCTTTCTATATTTTTGCTTTTAGCAAATCTCTGATTTCAGTAAGTAATATTTCTTCTTTATTCATAATCGGTGCTTCTGGCTCAGCTTCTTGTTTTCTTTTCAATTTGTTAATGCCTTTAACCATTAAAAATATGATGAATGCAAGAATGATGAAATTAATTACTTCGGTCGCAAAATTTCCCCATGCAAATACTGGCCCTATCTTCCTGGCATCATCAAGTGATGCGGAGGGATTATTCTCCATGAACGTTCGCACTTTCTGACTTAAGGGTAAAAAATAATTGGTAAAGCCCTTATCACCAATAAACAAACTTATTGGAGGCATGATTAAATCATTTACCATGGAATTCACTATTTTACCAAAAGCGCCTCCAATAATCACACCCACTGCCAAATCAATTACATTCCCTTTGACAGCAAACTCTTTAAACTCTTTAACGAAACTCATAACTTCTGTTATTACTGTTAATATATAACTAAATTTATAAATTATCTGGGAGTTATTGGCCTTTTATTATGAAATAAAAATCAGTATATTAACATAATACTTTATGGGCCATTAGCTTTTATCTAAACCAAATGCTTAATTTTGAAACAGGTTTAATGCCTTTCTAACATGCTAAAACAACATTTACAACAAAAATTACTTCAGAAATTATCCCCTCAGCAAATTCAGTTTATCAAATTGCTGCAGGTTCCTACCGTGGCATTAGATACCCGGATAAAGGAAGAACTTGAAGATAATCCAGCGCTGGAAGATCCTAGTTTAATGATAGCTGAGGAGCCTAAAAATGAATATGATGATTTAAACGATACGGCAGATGATTTTGATTCTTCTTCCAAAGAAGAGAATACCGATGAGTTTAATGTGGATGATTATTTACAAGACGACAATCAAAATGATTACAGCACTTCTTATAACAACGGAGATGATGATGATGATAAAAAGGAAACCCCTATTGCTATAGAGAGTACCTTTTTTGAGAGTTTGCAGGAACAACTGGACCTGGTACCTTTGTCTGATCAGGACTTTATTATTGGAAAACAAATCATCGGAAGTTTAGATGATGATGGTTACCTGCGCCGCCCAATTACATCGATGATTGACGACCTTGCTTTTTCACAAAACGTTATTGTAGACGAAGAAGAAGTATTGGATATGCTCAGGATTATTCAGAGTTTCGACCCTCCGGGAATAGCTGCAAGGGATTTACAGGAATGTCTGACCCTACAATTGAAACGCAAGGAACAGACTCCGCTCATTACTAAAGCGATTATGGTTGTAGAAAACTACCTCGATGAGTTTACCCGCAAGCATTACGACAAGTTAGAGAAAGCACTTAACCTGACCAGTGCTGAATTAAAGGATATCATAAATGAAATTTTAAGGTTAAACCCGAAACCTGGCGACTCTAACCAGGTGACCACTAAACAGCTTCAGGTTATACCTGACTTTCATATTTCTAATAATGATGGTGTATTGATATTAACCTTAAACTCAAAAAATGCACCTGAACTAAGGGTTAGCCGCTCCTATATTGACATGTTTGAGCATTATGACAAGGCTGCAATGAAAGATAAAAAGTTAAAAGAAGCCGTACAGTTTGTGAAGCAAAAGCTGGATTCAGCCAAGTGGTTTATCGATGCCATTAAACAAAGGCAACAAACTTTGCTTAAAACCATGAATGCCATTATGCAGTACCAGTATGAATACCTGCTTACTGGTGATGAGCGTAAAATGCGCCCCATGATTTTAAAAGACATTGCCGACAAGATTGACATGGATATCTCCACAGTGTCGAGGGTAGCAAACTCTAAATACGTACAGACCGAATTTGGCACTTTCCTATTGAAGTCTTTCTTCTCTGAAGCGATTCAAACCGAAAATGGTGAAGAAGTTTCAAATAAAGAAGTGAAAAAAATTCTGGAAGATTGTATAGGCCACGAAGACAAGAGAAAACCACTGGCAGACGAGAAATTGACCGAGATTTTAAAAGAAAAAGGGTATAACATTGCACGTAGAACCGTTGCAAAATACCGTGAACAAATGAATATTCCTGTAGCCAGGTTAAGAAAGGAATTATAATCCTTAAACTACAAGGCCACTACATGAAAAAGGCGATTAACATTTGTTAATCGCCTTTTTCATGAATCGTTTCTACGATAATAGGTTTTGCCTCAACAAGAATTCCAGTTGCTCATTTGCTACAAGCAACTTTTCAGTCAGCTCCCGGTTTTCTTTTCTTAGCATATAGATCTCAAATGCTTTTTCAATATTAATTCTTAAATCTTCATCCATCCATGGTTTCTGGATATAACGGTATACTTGCCCCTTGTTAATGGCATCGATTACCGCATTGATGTCTGCATATCCAGTCAGTAATATTCTAATCGGGTCAGGGTACATGGGTATAATAGACTCCAGGAACTCAATCCCCGTCATCACAGGCATTCGTTGGTCGGTGATAATAACATGAATTTCTTCAGTTTCGATCACTTTTAAACCTTCTGCGGCAGATTCTGCTGTAAAAACAGTAAACATTCGCCTAAATCCAGCTTTAAAAGAGTTCAAATTATGAACTTCATCATCTACATACAGTACGTTAATTTGTGCGTCTGGGCTCATGGGCAAAAAGGGAAATTTTTATAAAGATATTGCTTTTACTGTATTTAATATACCCTGAGGGTTAAAAAACTATGCCTTTACCTAATTTAACACCACAATCAAAGTTATTTATTAGCAAAAGTTACTGAAAATCAATTTATAAGGACACAGAATATGTTTGTTAAAGAAAATAAATTATTTTCTCATTCTTTATCTCTTAAAAAATTCTAATTTTATGGAATTTTAGCAGAATTACCTAGTGAACACACCCTAGATTCCACAGAACAGATGTATTTAAACAGCGATTTAAATAAGTTTATTAAGCAGGTTACAAGAGAAACAGAAACTATTAGCAACAGTTATACACCAGTATTTTACCGCATAACAAACCCAGACGATGCCACTGCGTTTCTGAAAATATTAGGAGAAAAACGCCATATCAAGGTGTTTGATTCAATTGACAATCAATTACAAGATTTACTTAAGTCACTAAATCCGAAGAAAATATTTGAAGCCGCTGAATTAGAGGATGCAATAGACGCTCATTTAAATGGTGTAGAGCGTACAGACTATGGCGTTTGGGTTTATTACCCATGGATAGATGCTATCGTTCACATGTTAGATGAACAGGAGTTTATTGCAGTGCGCACCAACAGAAATAAACATAAAATTACGCAGGCAGAGCAAGACAACCTTTCCGAGAAAAAAATTGGGGTAATAGGTCTGTCTGTTGGCCAATCGGTTTCCCTAACCCTTGCTATTGAGCGGGGTTGTGGTGAGCTTCGTATTGCTGATTTTGATGTACTGGATTTAACAAATTTGAATCGCATCCGTTCGGGGGTACATAATGTTAGCCTCAAAAAAACAATTATTGTTGCCCGTGAAATCGCAGAAATAGACCCTTTTCTTAAAGTCACCTGTTTTCATGATGGCATTACTGAAGATAATATAGATGATTTTTTAACCGGTAACGGAAAACTGGATCTTTTGATAGACGAGTGTGATGGCATAGATATCAAAATACTTTGCCGCACAAAAGCTAAAAGATACCAGATACCGGTATTGATGGAAGCCAGCGATCGTGGCACCATAGACATTGAACGGTTTGACCTGGAGCCGCAACGCCCAATATTACATGGCAAAATTGAACACCTTGATCTTTCAAAAGTAAAACACCTCAAAACAAATGAGGATAAGGTCCCTTATATTTTACCGATTGCCGGTGTAGAAACCTTATCGACCCGCATGAAAGCTTCCATGCTGGAAATTCAGCAAACCATTACTTCCTGGCCGCAACTGGCTAGTGCTGTAACCTATGGTGGTGGTATCACAGCTGATTTATCACGCAGGATATTGCTTAACCAGCTACATGTTTCAGGACGGTTTTTTGTGGATATGGAAGAAATCATCTGTAACCCTGATCACGAAACCGAGGTTACGCCCCCGGTGATCGAAAAAGGTATCAGCTTTGAAGCCATCGAAGCCAGCGTTGTTCGGGCTACTTACCGTACAAATCCCGAAGCCATTGTTTTAAAACAAGATGAACTCGACGAAATTATCGCCATTGCACAAAGGGGTAGTTCGGCGGGAAATAACCAACCCTGGAAGTGGTTCTACGAGCAAGGTAAACTATTCCTGTTTCATGATACAGAACGTTCCTTCTCTTTTGCAAACCAGGATAACTGTGTGGCCTATCTTGGCTTCGGTTTAACGTTGGAGAGCATCCGCCTGAAAGCAGAAAGCCTCAATTTAAATGTTGATGAGCAAACTTTTCCTGATCCTTCAATTCCCACTTTAATTGCTGTCCTGCAATTTATAACACGAGAAGAAACCTCAAAAGACCCCTTAGCGCCTTACACTGCGATACGACATACCAGCAGAAATATTCCTAAAATAAATAATCCGATTAGTGATGCAGATATCCAGGCACTACATGAGGAAACTTCAAAGATTGAAGGTGCAAAATTACACCTGGTTACCGATGAGCAGGCCATAAAAAACATCGCATCAATTATGGGAGAGGCAGACAAATTGCGTCTATTTACCCCTACCGGTCACCATGAGTTGTTTAACTTGGAACTTCGTTGGAACAAAGAACATAGTGAGACCACCGGCGATGGTTTAGATCTGGAATCTTTCGAATTAACCCCAGGTGAAGCAGTGGGCATGCGCATAGCTAAAGATCCTAAGGTAATGCAGTTACTAAAAGAATGGAAAGGTGGTGCAGGCCTGGAGCGACTTTCCAGGAAGTCGGGATTGGGTGCTTCTGCTATTGGTTTAATCACCATGCCCGCTTATAACGCTAAAAATTTTATTGATGGTGGCAGGGCAGCGGAACGCTTATGGCTAACGGCTAATAAAAACAATATTTCGCTTCACCCCATGACAGCCAGCATCCTACATTTCAACGTGCTGAAACACGGGACTGCACTGAACAATGATCCTTTTTTAAGAGAAAAGTTCGGCCAGTTAAATGATATTTTTTACCAACAATTTAATCAGGTACGTTCTAACGAAGTGTCCGTATTTCTGTTCAGGTTATTCTACGCAGAAAATCCGACAGCACTTTCACAAAGAAAACCGCTTTCACAAATATTTAAGTCTAAAAACAACTAATGGTACGATTCAGGGCATTTAAAGCAACCGATGATGAGGCTTCCTGCCTCAAGTTTATTGAAGGTCACAGAAAAGTACTTGAGATTTTCGGCATCACCATGATTACTTCGGCTAAACACGAATGGGTAAATCATAATAACACCTATGTTATTTTAGTGGAGTCTTTGGAAGATGGCAGAGCGCTTGGCGGTGCACGGATTCAGATAGCCGATGAAGATTTAGCGCTTCCAATTGAAACGGCTATAGGCAAACTCGACGTGAACATATACAGGCAGCTGGAATACAGAAAACCCCTCACCGGTGAATTATGCGGTTTATGGAATTCTAAAGAAATTGCAGGATTTGGCGTCGGCAGTATTTTCCTCATCAGAGCGGCTGTAGCACTTGCTCATTCACTTAACCTGACCAGCCTTTTTGCATTGTGCGCACCGGCAACGGTCAGAGGTGGTAAAAAAACCGGCTTTGACATCAACATAGAACTTGGTAACAACGGGCAGTTTTATTACCCAAAACTTGACCTTATTGCTACAGCGGTGATTATTGATAACCTGCGCACCCTGGAGAAGGCAGACCCGGATGTGAAAGAACTGGTTTTTGACCTGATCAACAACCCTGTTCAGGTAAGGCATGAGAAAAGTCCAAAAGGCGATATTGTGATTACTTATGAACTCCAGATCCCTAAGATGGTAAGCCAGTGAGATTAATTAAATATATATTACTTCTTTCCCTTTGCCTCACTTCATTCAGTTGGGCCAAAGCAGACACATCACAAAGTAAACTTAACTTCCATGAGGACAAGCAGGTCAACATCAGCAACCAGGTTGGTGTTTTCGAAGATCCTGGCCGAAAGCTTACTTTACATGAGGTTATAGCAGCAAATAAATTCACCCCAAATAAACAGAAGGTTGCCAATGTAGGACTTACCTCCTCCAGGGTTTGGGTAAAACTTCAGACTTATCATCCCGATCGATCAGAAGACGCCTATCTGGAAGTAAAAAACCCGACTTTCGATAAGATTACTCTTTACACGCCTAGCGCTGGTAACCAGATGATAGAGAAAGTTTCGGGGCAGGCAGTAGCGATTTCAAAGCGCGATTTCCCACATCAGAATGTGATTTTCGAACTGTCGCCGGGCAATAAGGATACCTTAACTTCTTACCTGAGCATCGAGTCTGTTAACCCCGTTACCCTTCCGGTATACATTGGAAACCTGCAATCGACAATAAAATCAGTGTGGTTAGAAGATGTGGTCTTCAGCTTATACATCGGATTAATAATGACGATGTTTGTGTATAACATCTTCATCTATTTTACCGTTCGCGACAGGAGTTACCTTTTTTACGTCATCTATATCGCCTGTGTCGGATTCACTCAGATTTCCCTTAAGGGCTATTCGATGGTGTTTTTTTGGAAAGACAATTTATGGCTTAACAACCAGGGTACGGTGTGTTCCATTGTGTTCGTAGGTGTGGCATCAATTCTGTTTACCAAAGAATTTTTACATGTTAAAGGATATTTTAAACAACTTAATCGATTTTTAAATATCCTGATCATCTGTTATGTTCAAGCCTTACTGGTCAGTTTTGTTGGGTTTCCAAGGCAGGCGCAAATTTTCCTGCAAGTCTTAACGTTAACTGCGGCCATCGCCGTGATTACAACCGGTGTATTGGTATATCGGAAAAACTACAGACCAGCTTTATTTTTTACCGTTTCCTGGTCTTGCTTTTTAGCAGGGGTCATTATCTTTATATTGAAAGATGTAGGTGTACTACCTCCTACATTCTTAATTAATAACGCGATCCTGATTGGTTCGGGCCTGGAAGCTGTATTGTTATCCTTTGCACTGGCAGACCGGATTAATATCTTAAAAAAGGAAAAAGAACACTCACAGGCAGATGCGCTACGCATTCTTACAGAAAATGAAAAACTGGTAAGAGAACAAAATGTGCTGTTAGAACAGAAAGTAAAAGAGCGTACAGAAGACCTGGAGAAAGCAAACAATACGCTTAACACCGCCATTGTAGATTTAAAAGAAGCACAGTCACAATTGGTTGATGCAGAAAAAATGGCTGGACTTGGTCAGCTTACTGCGGGTATTGCCCATGAAATCAATAATCCGATAAACTTTGTGACCTCTAATATCAAGCCGCTCGCTTTAGATATCGATGAGCTTAACGAAGTAATTACGATGTATGAAAAGATTGACCGTAATGGTGATTTAGAACAGCAGCTAAGTGCCATAGAAGCCTTTAAAAGACGTATTGACATTAGCTTTGTAAGGGATGAAATTAAATCGCTGTTGAGTGGAATTGGTGAAGGTGCGCAGCGAACAGCAGAAATTATAAGGAGTTTAAAAAACTTTAGTCGCCTGGATGAAAGTGATACTAAGCCTGTGGACCTTAATGAGGGTTTAAATTCCACCCTGGTCCTTATACGAAGTACTTTCCCCTCAAACCTGGAGGTGATTAAAGAATATGGTGAACTCTCGCTGGTAGAGTGTTTACCCGGCAAGATAAACCAGGTGTTTATGAACCTGATTACCAATGCTATACAAGCCATCAAAGCAAAAGATGTGCAACAAGAGAAAGAATTCCTTAAAGTGAGCACCTGGCAGAAAGACGATCATGTATTTGTGAGCATTAAAGACTCTGGTATGGGTATGACGGAAGAAATTAAGCAAAAAATATTTGAACCATTTTTTACAACCAAAGATGTAGGTGAAGGAACAGGTTTAGGATTGTCAATTGTTTTCAGAATTATAGAAAGCCACCAGGGCAATATTGATGTTATAACAAATATCAATCAAGGTACAGAATTTATTATTACATTGCCTGTAACTAAAAAATAAGTCGGTTATGAATGCACCTTCGGTAAAAATTCTTTACATAGATGACGAAGAAAACAATTTACATGCGTTTAAAGCGAGCTTTAGGAGGCAGTACGAAATATATACTGCAATATCCGCAGCTGAAGGATTAAAAATACTTCAGAACGTCACGGTGCATGTTATCATTGCCGATCAACGGATGCCCGGAATAACAGGTGTGGAGTTTTTCAAAAGCATCATCACAACCTACCCGGATCCGATCAGAATATTATTAACCGGATATACCGACATTGAAGCGCTTGCAGATGCTATCAATAATGGGCATATATACCGCTACCTCACAAAACCCTGGAATGAGCTTGAACTGCACAATACTATAAAAAACGCTTATGACGCTTACAAAGCGAAGACCGATTTACGTGATAAAGTTGCAGAGCTTGAAAAAACTAATGATGAACTAAACCGATTTATCTATAGCATATCGCATGAATTGCGCGCGCCTCTGGTATCGGTTATGGGCATTGTTAACCTGGTTAAAATGGAGGATTTGTATTATTCAAGCGGCGAATATTGGGGCCTGGTCGACACCTGTTCCAATAAACTTGACTATTACATTCAAAAAACCTTACAATATTATAAAAATAATAAAATTGAATCGGATCAGTCGGAGATCGATTTTAACCAGCTGGTAGAAGACCTGATTCAGTTAAACAGTTATGCGGATAAAGAAACGAAATTTACGGTTTCCATTGAACAGGACCATGTATTTGTCGGAGATGCTTACCGCATTGAAGTGATTCTTGGCAACCTGATTTCTAACGCCATCAACTACCAGAAAGTTAATGAACCTAATAAAAAGGTAGACATCCATGTATCGGTAACACCGGAGATGGCTGAAATCAGTGTAAACGATAATGGGATTGGGATTTTAGAGGAACACTTGGAAAAAATTTTCGCTCAATTTTTTAAGGCGAAAAATCATCATGGCAGTGGCTTAGGTTTATTTATTGTTAAAGAGGCCTTAGATAAAATAAATGGAAAGATAGCCGTCAAATCTAATGCTACAGAGGGTACCACTTTTAAAATCAAAATCCCAAATGCTCAATTCGACTAACAAACTTCGTCAGGTAATGCTGATCGATGATAGTGCGATTGATTTAAAAATCCACAGCAAAATATTATCACTTCATTACCCGGGACTGGAAATTATTACCTGCTTATCTGGTGCAGAAGCCTTAGGAATTTTAAAAAAAAATAAGGACCTGCCCAAAGAACTTCCAGACTTAATTCTTCTTGATATTCAAATGCCTGAGATGGATGGATTTGAATTTTTAAATAAATTCACGAAACTACCACCAGTAGTCATCGATAAATGTGCTGTGGTGATGTTATCCTCTACCCTGGATTATGGCGACATTATCCGGGCACAAGCCAACAGGCATGTGATAAAATTGCTTAAAAAGCCGCTAAACCCGCTTGACCTCAAAAGAATAACAGGATAGACAACCTTTTAAGCAATCATTATATTTTTCGGCCTGTGTTAATAACATTGACACCATCAAACCTTGTAGTTGGTGAACCATGTGAAACCGCACTAACCTGGCTTGGCTGGCCCTTGCCATCGGCAAATGTTCCACCCAAACGGTAGTCGCTCTTCCCACATAACTGGGTACAGGAGTTCCAGAATTCCTGAGTATTACTTTGGTAAGCAGCATCTTTAAGAAGTCCAACAATCTTACCTTCTTTAATTTCATAGGCCAGTTGTGCACTGAACTGGAAGTTATATCGCTGCTGATCGATCGAGTAAGAATTACGTCCAAACATATAAATTCCTTTCTCAACATCTTTTACCAACTCTGCAGCCGTAAGTGAGCCTTCGTCCGGCGCTAAGGATACATTTGGCATTCGCTGGAAGGGAATGCTATCCCAACTGTCGGCATAACAGCAAGCTTGTGAGGCTTCCAACCCGAGAATATGCGCCTGATCTCTGATGGTTTGATAGTTGACCAGAATCCCGTCTTTGATAATGTCCCAGGTGCCGCATTTCACCCCTTCATCATCGTAGCCTACCGCACCAAGAGAACCCGGTTCGGTTTTATCAGCAACTACGTTAACCAGTTTACTGCCAAAATTAAACTTCTTGCTTTCCCATTTATCAAGTGTTAGAAAACTTGTGCCTGCATAGTTTGCTTCATAACCCAATACACGATCCAATTCTGTAGGATGCCCAACAGATTCATGAATAGTTAAAAATAGATGCGATGGATCCAGCACGAGGTCATATTTCCCTGGCTGCAAAGGTTTCGCCTTAAGCTTTTCGGTAATATGAACTGCGGCTTCCTTTACATCTTCCAGCATATCGTAACGCTTTTTGTACATCGTTACAGGTCCGCCCTTAATTTTTTCGCTTTCTTTTGGTATCAGGTATTCATAACCCAACCCCATCGGTGCACTAAATGCATTACGGGTTTCAAACTTTCCACCTGCAGGATCAATTTTGGTTACCGTAAAGGTTGGCCAGATGCGATGTACATCCTGATCAATATAGGAACCCTCTGTGGAAGCAAAATACTTCTGCTCATTCACCATAAAGATGTTTGAATTCACATATTTGGCACCAGCCAACATGGCTTCACTGTTTACTTTCAGCAACAGGTCGATTTTATCCTTAATCGGTACTTCAAAGGCATTAATTTCTATTGGGGTTTTCCAACTTACTTCACCGAAACCCTGTTGTGGGGCCAGCTGTACTGGCTCTGTTAATAATTTAGAATTCCCTTTAGCAATGGCTACCGCCATTTCAGCAGCCCTGGCAATGCTGTCATTGTCGAGGTTGTCGGTAGCTGCAAAGCCCCAGCTGCCATTGGCAATCACGCGAACACCCATGCCATACGACTCCCGGTTAGCGATATTTTCTACCTGCTTCTCGCGTGTAGCCACAACCTGGTTTAAATACCTTCCAATCCTAATATCGGCATAGCTGGCACCTTTTGATTTTGCGGCATTCAAAGCCACATCAGCCATTTTCTTTTTTAATGCAATATCAACGGGCGTTAATGCCGCTTCTACAGAAATATCCTTCCCAAAAAGTGGAATACCCTGTACCATGGAGGCCCCAAGACCAATCCCGGTCATATATAAAAAATCTCTTCTTCTCAATTTCGTGGTATCGTTAAGTCATAAAAGAAGCGATGGCCTCTGCCATCGCTCATAATTTTTTAAACTGCGTCTGAAAGGGAAGTAAAGGTGAAGTCCCTGATTTTCATCGGTGGAATCATACCACTGCCTGTCCTTACCGGTTTACCTAAAGCCTCCACATTATTTAACATAATGACCGGACTCTCATTAAACCTGAAGTTTTTAACAGGAAACTTGATTTCGCCGTTCTCAATGTAGAAAGTACCATCGCGGGTAAGGCCGGTAAGTAATAAAGTTTGTGGATCAACAGAGCGTATATACCAGAAACGGGTAACAAGTATCCCTTTCTCCGTACTTTTGATCAGGTCCTCCAGCGACTGTGTGCCACCTTCCATCACAATACTTCTGTTAAAAGGAATTGGAGCCACGCCTTTTTGCGCTGCCCAGTACCTGGAATAGCTTAGGTTTTTAACTACCCCTTTTTCCACCCATTGCGTTTTATTTACCGCAACTCCATCACCACTCCAGGTAGCCGAAGGCACTTCCGGATGCATAGGATCAGAATATATGCTCACGTTATCAGAAAACAACTGTTCGCCAATTCGGGTACCACCCCCAGGTTTACTCATAAAACTTCTGCCTTCATCTGCACTTCGGGCATCAAAACCCCTAAACATATTTCCTAACATATCACTGGCAGCCAAAGGCTCCAGAATAACGGTATATTTACCTGGTTCAATGGCTTTAGCACCGGCAGAACCTACAGCTTTTGACGCTGCAATTTTACTTAAGGTAAGTGTATCCATTTTATCCAAATCGTTAAAACCTTGCTCTATATAACCTGAACCGGTACCTTCCTGGTTTCTTACGGTTACAGAAAAGGAAACGTCCGTGCTTTTATTATAGGCAAATAAGCCTTTAGAGTTCATCACCGACCTGAACATGGTAGAGTTTTCTAAAAAGCCCGCAGCTTCAAGTTTTGCTGCCTTTGACACTTGTAAGCTTTTTGCTACCATATCCGCCCTGGTATCTGGTGTGATTGCTGCCGTTTTTGCATTAAAAGTAGGCGACTCTTTGAAAGTCTGAGGGCCCAATAATGGCATAAACTCCGGGTTCTCCGGTGCCAGCATTGCCAGTTCCTCAGATCTTTTAACTACTTTCTGCAATGACGCATCATCAAATTCATTAATGCTGGCCATTCCTGTTTTTTTACCATAAGTTGAACTTACAGATAAACTCATCACGCTGATTTGTCCGGCAGTTGATACGGCATTTCTTGCATAACGTATGTTACCACCATCTGATCCGCTTAAACTTAATTCGCAGGAATCTGCTTTAGAAAAGCTTAGTACTTTTTTTAATATTGCCTGGGCTTCTTCTTTACTTAATATGGCCATAATTATATCTTTCTTGCTGTATTAATAACATTAACTCCATTAAAACGTGTCGTTGAACTTCCATGAGAAACGGCACTACTTTGTGCTGGCTGACCTTTACCATCGTTAAAGGCACCTCCCAAACGGTAATCACTTTCATCGCAAACTGCGGCAACTGAGTTCCAGAATTCCTGTGTATTGCTTTGGTAGGAAACATCGTTCAGCATGCCCACAATTTTCCCTTCTTTGATCTCATAAAACAGCTGACCGCCAAATTGGA
>NZ_JAZQNU010000136.1:0-15165 GCF_045627485.1 Pedobacter sp.
ATTTCAGCGCCTTTACTTTTCATGTCGTTAACTTCATTCCCTATTTTAATAATTTCTGAGCCAATCAATGAGCTAGCTAATACAGATACATTCATCTTTTTATATTATATCGTGAAAAATTACGCCAACAACTTTTGGATGGCTTCTTTAGTCTGTTCAAATTTAAACTGGGCAAGAATCTGGTCCATCATGCCCTTAATTTCTGCAGTGCATAAATTACCTATACTGCCTTCATGAGTATGGTTTACCTGTGTCTGCGGTTCGAAAGAGCCATTTTCAATGGTTTCGCCCACAATTTTATAAGCCTCGCGGAAAGGAACCCCTTTCAAGGCCAGGTCGTTTACCACCTCTACGCTAAATAAATATGCATATTTTTTATCGCTCAAGATATCATCCTTCACGGTAATGTTTTGCAACATGTAAGTGGCAATAGATAAACATTCGTTTAAGGAAGTGATTGCAGGAAACAGGTTTTCTTTTAATAACTGAAGGTCGCGGTGGTATCCGGATGGCAGATTGGTGGTCATCATGGCAATTTCATTAGGCAGGGCCTGAATTTTATTGCAACGTGAACGGATCAGTTCAAATACATCCGGATTCTTTTTATGCGGCATGATGCTCGACCCGGTGGTCAGCTCATCAGGGAAGGTAATAAAGGCAAAGTTCTGGTTGATAAACAAACAGACATCCATGGCCATTTTGGCTAAAGTTGCCGCAATAGACGACATAGCCTGTGCTAAAACACGTTCGGTTTTGCCCCTTCCCATTTGTGCGTACACCACATTGTAATTTAGGGTATCAAAACCAAGTAATTCTGTGGTCATCGTTCTGTTTAAAGGAAACGATGATCCATAACCCGCAGCAGAACCTAAAGGGTTTTTATTACATACTTTGTAAGCGGCCAGCATCAACTCCATATCGTCTACCAGACTCTCTGCATATGCGCCAAACCATAAGCCAAAACTAGAAGGCATGGCTATTTGCAGGTGGGTATAACCTGGTAAAAGCTTGTCTTTATGGGCCTCACTTAACGTCTGTAATTGCTGAAACAAGGTCTGGGTGTGGTCAACCATCTCTTCAATACGGTCCCTGAAAAATAACTTCAGGTCTACTAATACCTGGTCGTTACGTGAGCGGCCACTGTGTATCTTTTTACCGGCCTCGCCAATTCTTTGGGTTAACAGCCACTCCACCTGGGAATGCACATCCTCCACAGAATCTTCAATCACGAAATCTCCGGCTTCTATTTCAGCATAAATGTTCTTAAGTTCTTTCTGGATCTGTACCAGCTCATCGGCCGTTAACAAGCCAATGCTTTCCAGCATTTCCACATGTGCCAGCGAACCCAGCACATCGAAAGCAGCCATCTCCAAATCCAGCTCCCGGTCTTTCCCAACCGTAAAAGTTTCAATATCTTTATTAACGTCTATATTTTTTTGCCAGATCTTCATGTAAATAGGTTATTGGTACCGGTAATATGGGCATACACCCTAACCGAAAAAGTAAATTTAGTAATAAATAACCATAGGGAAATTACCCAAGGCTACCTGCCATTGATAACAGGTTTTAATAAGTCGATATACAATTCGATGCCTTCCTTAATTTCGTCCAGGTAAATGAATTCATCGGCCATATGTGAGCGCGCAGAATCACCCGGCCCTACTTTCACGGAAGGAATACTTAATAGCGCCTGATCGGAAGTGGTAGGAGAACCATAGGTGGTTCTTCCAAGAGCCAAACCACTTTGTACAATGGCATGATCTTTAGCAATCGACGAAGGCTTTAAGCGTGTAGAGCGCGGCTTAACATCGCAGTCTACATTGTTTTTAATGATTTTAAGCACCTCTTCGTTCGTATACGCGTCTGTTACACGTACGTCGACGGTAAAGCTGCACAAGGCAGGAACTACGTTATGCTGTGATCCCGCATTTATGATGGTCACCGACATTTTTAAAGGACCGAAAACTTCGGATACCTTTGAAAAACGATAGTCGCGGAACCATTCGATGTCTTTTAAGGCTTTATAGATAGCATTATCCCCTTCCTCACGTGCAGCATGCCCTGCTTTTCCATGCACCGTACAATCCAATACCAATAAGCCCCGCTCAGCGATGGCCAGGTTCATCAAGGTTGGCTCACCAACCAGTGCGAATTCAAGCTCACCCAAATCTGGCAGCACATATTCCAGTCCGTTTACCCCAGAGATTTCTTCTTCTGCAGTAGCGGCCAGGCAAATGTTGTAACTCAGGTTTTCTTGATTATAGAAGTAGAGAAAGGTGGCAATCAATGACACCAGGCAACCGCCGGCATCGTTGCTACCTAAGCCATAGAGTTTGCCCTCTTCCACATCCGGACGGTAAGGATCCCTGGTGTAACCCGAATTTGGCTTCACTGTATCGTGATGTGAGTTTAGTAGCAAAGTAGGCTTCGCAGCATCATAATGTAGGTTATATGCCCAAACATTATTCTTTTTGCGGTGGGTTTTTACTACCCTTGCCTGCAGAAATTGCTCAATGGCATCTGCCGTATCTACTTCTTCTTTACTGAAAGACGGCAAGCTGATTAATTGTTTTAATAAGGCTATGCTATCCTCCTGTAGTTGTGTTATCATATTATTCTTTTGTATATAAGTTGCCTGCTTTTAATGCAGATAATTTGATGCCTTTGATTAACGAGGAGCTGAAACCGTTGTGTTCCATTTCATTTAATCCGGCGATGGTACATCCTTTTGGAGAGGTTACTTTATCAATTTCCTGTTCAGGGTGCGATTCCATTTGCAGAAGCAAATCGGCGGCCCCTTTAGCCGTTTGCACGGCCATTTTCAACGCTTCATCAGCATGGAAACCTATTTCGACCCCACCTTGTGAAGCCGCTCGAATGGCCCGTAGAAAAAAGGCTATACCACAGGCACAAAGTGCTGTAGCGGCCGTCATCAAGTCTTCATTAATTTTCACCACAGCACCTACGGTTTCAAACATGCGGGTTACTTCTTGAATCTGGGCATCGTTACCATTGTCGGTGGCCACGCAAGTCATCGACTGACCAATAGCAATGGCTGTATTTGGCATGGCGCGAATCACCTGCACCTGTTCTGAAAGTTTAGCACGAATATCCTGGCAAGTAACTCCCGAAGCCACAGAAATAATTAAATGTTTTTGTGGATCCACCACGCTGCTAATCTGTTCAAGCAGCTGGTTGAGTTGCTGCGGGAGCACGGCCAGTACCACAATTGTTGCCTGGCTAACAGCATGCCTGTTATCGGAAGAAACCTGGAAGCCCTGCTCGGCATAAACAGCCAGGTGGTCGAGGTTACGGCGGGTCAGGCAAATTTGTGAAGCTTTCACATAATTTGCTTTTACCAGGCCCTTCGCTAAAGAAAGACCGATGTTTCCGCTACCAATTATAGCGATATTGCCTTGATACTGTTCCATGATCAGGAGATTAACCGGGTTCCAAAATTGTTTTCTTTGAGTTGCAGCAGCTCGTCGGCCTGCCCAATGTATACAGCTTTTACGCCATTTTTAATGGCTTCAAAGGCATTGTGCAGCTTAGGAATCATCCCTCCTGACACTACACCAGTCTCTTTCAGCCCCTCGAATTCCGAGCTTTTAATTTCGTGCACCAGCGACGATTCATCGTCAACGTCTTTTAGTACGCCCTTTTTCTCAAAGCAGTACACCAGTTGCGTTTCATAATGTGCAGACATGGCCACGGCCACCGCAGAAGCGATGGTATCGGCATTGGTATTTAAAAGTTGTCCGTCACCATCATGGGTGATGGCACAAAGTGTTGGGGTTAAACCGGCCTGCAGCAGACTGTTTAATGTACCTGAAGCAATAGATGAATTATCTAAATCGCCAACAAAACCATAATCAATGGTCACTACCGGGCGTTTTACTGCCTGGATGATGTTGCCATCTGCCCCGGTTAAACCAATGGCGTTGCAGCCTTTCGCCTGCAACTGTGCCACCATATTTTTATTGATCAGACCGGCATACACCATGGTCACAACCCTTAAGGTTTCAATATCTGTAATGCGCCTGCCATCGACCATTTTGGCCTCTATGCCCAGGGAGATACCCATTTCAGTGGCTACCTTTCCGCCACCGTGAACAAGAATTTTCTTTCCCGGCAGGGCAGTAAAGTCAACTAAAAACCGGTGAAGGTTTGCTGAATTATCAATTACATTTCCACCTATTTTAACGATTGTTAGTTGCTCCATATTTTTATCTTATTTTTCCGAAGATAAACTTTGTAAAAGGTCTTTCAAAACGGCCTGTGCTGCCCATAAACGGTTACCTGCTTCCTGGATCACTATTGAATGTGGTCCATCGAGTACTTCTGATGATAACTCGAGGTCTCTCCTAACCGGCAAACAGTGCATCACTTTACCATTATTGGTTATTTTCAGCTTATCGTTGGTTAACATCCAGCCTTCAGGGTATGGCAATACCTTACCATAATCCTGGTAGCTCGACCAGTTTTTTACATAGATATAATCGGCACCAGTTAACGCTTCATCCAGGTTATGGGTGATGTTCGCTCCCGGTGTAAAATCTTCATTTAATTCATATCCTTCGGGATGGGCGATGGTAAAATCAACCATACCTTCTTCCTGCGCCTTACACATCCACTCAGAGAAAGAGTTAGGTACAGCTTGTGGCAGGGCTTTAATATGAGGTGCCCATGCTAAAACCACCTTAGGTTTAGCAGTTCCTTTCCAGGTTTCCGTAATGGTTACCAAATCGGCCAGACTTTGTAAAGGGTGTCTGGTGGCACTTTCTAAACTTACCACCGGAACGCCGCAATAGCTGATGAACTTGTTAAAAAAATCTTCGTTATAATCTTCATCCCTATCTACCAGTTTTGGAAAAGAACGTAAACCCAGGATATCACAATATTGACCCATTACCGCGGCTGCTTCCCGAATATGTTCAACAGTACCGCCATTCATTACAACACCATCCTGTGTTTCCAGGGCCCATCCTTCTTTGTCCATGTTCATCACCATCACAGACATGCCTAAATTGATGGCCGCTTTCTGGGTACTCAAACGTGTACGTAAACTAGGATTTAAAAAGATAAGACCTAAAGTTTTATTCTTGCCCAACTGCTGGTCTGCATAAGGGTTATTTTTTAAAGCAATGGCATCCTTTACCAATTGGCCAATCGCATCTACATCTTTTACTGAGGTAAATTGTTTCATCCTTTTAAAGCAAGTTTAAAGTTTTCCAAAAATTGATCTGCTTGTGCCTTAGTTAAATTTAATGCAGGCAATAACCTGATCACGTTAGGTTTGGCCTCCCCTGTAAATATATGGTACTTAAATAATAAGTCTTTTTTCACGTTAGACAAGCTTTCAGGCAATTCAATGCCAATCATCAGTCCGCGACCGCGAACTTCCTTGATGCCTTCTATCTTCTTTAACTCCGTAATCAGGTAATTTCCCACTTCTGCAGCATTAGATAGCAGGTTATCCTGCTCCATCACTTCCAAAACCGCTAAAGCAGCAGCGCAGGCCAGGTGGTTGCCACCGAAAGTGGTACCTAACATGCCAAACCAAGGTTTAAATTTAGGCGCAATTACCACACCCCCAATTGGGAATCCGTTTCCCATACCTTTAGCCATGGTGTAAACGTCTGCAGAAACACCCGCATAGTCATGAGAAAAGAACTGCCCTGTTCGGCCATAGCCACATTGCACACTATCGGCAATGTAAACGGCATTGTATTCATCACAAAGGCTGCGTATTTTTTGCAAGAATGGAATGCTGGCTTCTTTAATTCCACCAACACCCTGTATACCCTCAATAATAACCGCCGTAATTTCCTGGCCATATTCGGCAAAGGCTTTTTCTAAAGCTGCAATGTCGTTATGAGGCAGAAATACCACATTATTGGTTTCATTAACGGGAGCAATAATTTTAGGATTGTCGGTCGCGGCAACGGCTAATGCCGTTCTACCATGGAACGCACCAGAAAATGCAATTACCTTTTTCCTTCCATTATAAAAAGAAGCCAGTTTTAAGGCGTTCTCATTGGCTTCAGCACCAGAGTTACATAAAAACAACTGGTAGTCGGTTTTACCTGACACCTGTCCCAACTTCTCTGCTAAAGCTACTTGTAGGGGTATTTTAACAGAGTTGGAGTAAAAACCAACCTTTTGCAACTGGTCGGTAATCCTTTTGACATAATGAGGGTGGGTATGACCAATGGAGATCACGGCATGACCACCGTATAAGTCCAGGTATTCTTGTCCTTCGGCATCCCAAACGGTGCTGCCCGAAGCTTTTACTATTTCTATATCGTTAAGTGGATAGACATCAAATAAGTTCATTCTTTAATTTTTAAGGATAATCAATACGTTGTTAAAATGCGGATGCTTTAAGTTGCAAGCCTTGCCGTTCTGGTAGGCCAAACATCAGGTTCATGTTCTGAACCGCCTGGCCACTTGCCCCTTTTAACAAATTATCAATAATACTTACAATAAACGCCTTATTTCCATGTTTTTCTACATGTACCAGCCCCTTATTGGTGTTTACCACCTGTTTAAGATGTATGTTTTTACTGCTTACATGTGTAAAAGCATGATCTGCATAATAATCTTCATAGATCTGCTGCAAGGCTTCCTCAGAAAGCTCAGTCTCGGTATATACCGATGCTAAAATACCCCTGGTGAAATCTCCACGCTGCGGAATAAAGTTCAGCGTACTGTTAAATTGAGCATCAACTTTCAGCAGGCTCTCCCCGATTTCATTTAAATGCTGATGATCAAAAGCTTTGTACACAGAAAGATTATTATTGCGCCAGCTGAAGTGTGAAGTGGCAGAGAGACTTTGTCCGGCACCGGTAGAACCTGTTGTGGCATTGATGTGTACTTCATTTTTCAGGGCACCTGCAGCCGCTAAAGGCAACAGCGCCAACTGAATGCAAGTGGCAAAACAACCTGGGTTAGCAATATATTGTGCTTTTTTGATTTCCTGGCGGTTTAACTCCGGCAAGCCATACACCCATTCGTTACCGGCGTTTGCTTTTAGCCTGAAATCCTGACTTAAATCTATGATTTTAACCGAGGGGTTAATGAAATTAGCTGCAAGGTATTTCTTTGCATCGCCATGGCCAACACAAAGAAACAATACATCAATGTCTTGTAACAGATCTGCGCTAAAGCGCAGATCTGTTTCGCCAAAAAGGTCGGTATGAACATCAGAAACCAGGTTTCCTTCATTGCTGCTGCTTAATACAAAAGCAATGTCAACTGATGGATGGTTTAGCAAGATACGCAGCATTTCTCCGCCCGTATAACCTGCACCACCAACAATGCCTGCTCTAATTTTCATCGGCGTTAACTTTATGCCAGATCATCACCTGGTTACCAAAGATCTTAGAGAAACCTTTAACATCTTCGCCACTCCAGGCGTTGTTCATCTCGCCATAACTTCCAAATTTATTGCTCATTAAGTCATGTGCCGACTCAATACCATTAACCTGGAAACGGTAAGGTAAAAGCGTAACAAACACTTTTCCGCTTACAGTTTTCTGGGTATCTGTAAGGAAGGCTTCAATGTTTCTCATGATTGGATCATGGAATTGACCTTCATGCAGCCAGTTTCCATAAAAAGATGCTAATTGCTCTTTCCAC
Organism: Pedobacter sp.; assembly: GCF_045627485.1. GTDB lineage: Bacteria > Bacteroidota > Bacteroidia > Sphingobacteriales > Sphingobacteriaceae > Pedobacter. Next base: position 7,642 of record NZ_JAZQNU010000136.1, read on the forward strand.
GACAACTGCCATTTAGTAAGGGTGTGTTTTTCTAAAGTATGGTGTGCTTTGATGATTACCATCGGTGCAGCAGCTTCAAAACCTACACGGCCTTTAATACCGATAATGGTATCTCCAACATGGATATCGCGGCCAATGCCATAAGGCTGGGCAATAGCTTGTAATTTCTGAATAGCAGCAACCGGCGCCATGGCTTCACCATCAATAGCAACCAGTTCACCTTTTTCAAAAGTAAGTTCTATGTTACGGGCTTCTGTTTCAGAAACCTGGGTTGGCCATGCTTCTTCAGGAAGTGTTTCATTGGATGTTAATGTTTCCTGACCACCTACTGAAGTACCCCAAAGGCCTTTATTGATAGAATACCTTGCTTTTTCTGCACTGTATTCTACACCATGATTTTTTAAATATTCTATTTCTGCTTCTCTCGACAGTTTTAGGTCCCTGATTGGCGTAATTATTTCAACCTCCGGGATGATGATATTAAAAATCATATCAAAACGAACCTGGTCGTTACCCGCACCGGTACTGCCGTGTGCCACGTAATCGGCACCTATTTTTTTCACATAATTGGCAATGGCAGTAGCCTGACTTACACGTTCTGCACTTACAGAAAGCGGATAAGTTGCATTTTTCAATACATTACCAAAGATTAAATATTTAATACAACTATCGTAGTAATTAGCTGTTTCGTCAACTACCGCATGAGAAGCCACTCCTAAAGCATATGCCCGGCTTTCAATCTCCTGTAATTCTTTTTCAGAAAAACCACCCGTGTTTACAATAACCGAATGTACTTCCAATCCGCGATCCTGTGCAAGATGGATGCAACAGAAGGAGGTATCTAAACCTCCGCTAAAAGCTAAAACAACCTTTTTCTTCATTTGTATCTATTTGTGTATTTTAAAATTATTTAATATTCAATGCTTGGCTTTAATCATCACCAGGCGTTGTTTGATGCGCATAAAACGCTCGTAAAGTTTGGGCTTTCTTTCCAGCTCTTCGGCAAACTTTTTAGCTACTTCATGCTTTTGTGTGGCCGGGTCGTATAACATAGCCGTGCACATGCAATTCTTGCGGTCCTTACTTTTCAGGATTTCAAAATTCACACAGCTCTGACAGCCTTTCCAGAATTCTTCATCCTGGGTAAGTTCAGAATAGGTCACCGGTTCATAACCGAGGTCTGAATTGATTTTCATCACCGCTAAGCCCGTTGTTAGACCAAATATCTTGGCCTTAGGGTATTTTAAACGCGATAATTCAAATATTTTATGTTTAATGGCATTGGCCAGCCCAACTTTTCTAAACTTGGGGTTAACAATCAGTCCGGAGTTGGCCACAAACATGCCATGGCTCCAGGTTTCGATGTAACAAAAACCGGCCCAGCTACCATCCTTATGAAAGGCGATGACAGCCTTACCATCGGAGATTTTGCCTGCAACATAATCGGCAGAACGTTTAGCTATACCCGTACCACGGGCTTTAGCCGATTCAGCCATCTCTTCACAGATTTCTTCTGCGAAAACACGATGTTCAGGAAGTGCAACCTGCACTATAAAATCGTTGATATTCATTAATAGGATAACGAAAAAAGATAAAAAAAAGGATTAATTGGTTTTGTAGAGGAACTCTACCTCTGGCAATCTGAGTGTTGAGAAAACTCAAATACGGGGTGTATAATTTTGCCGGTTCGTCGTCACAAAAAACACAGTATGCAGGCGCTCAATAAATAAACTTCTGGAAGCAATGTTTTTTGCTTCTAAGATTGACAGTTTATGTACGCTTTGCTTGCTCATTTTTTGTTTGTTTCCCTATTTAAATTACTTGAAAGGCAAAGGTTTAAATAAATTCTGAGTTGTGCAATAACTTTTTTATTTTTTTACAATTAAGCTATTAAAATGAATTTCATTTTACACGAGTTATTATTTCAACTTCCTCAAGAGAACACTGGTAAATAAATGATGAAAAAGTATGGAGATGGCGTTGTCTTTATAACTCCTTACAACCAATCAGCGAGTAAGGTTCTGGAGAGATCTTTGATTCATTAGTTGGAGATACCTATCAATTCGTCTTTTGTTCTGCTGTTGTAATAAAATTGGATATAAGTTAATTAAAATATTGACCAGCAGCATCACTATGGCAAATATGTAAAAGCCCTGGAATACTTTGATGAGTATGAAAATTCCCATGAATAGAAAGGCGAAGTTGTGATTGAATTCAGCTTTCGTCATTTCTGACCTATATTCTCTTAGCTCGCTCATAAAGATCCTTTTTTGTATCGACAGCTTGGGATTTAAATACTTAAAGAAACTATTCATAATTACCCATTTGAATGGTTCCAAGCCAAGCATTTCATTGACCTTCTCATCTTTAATGAAGTTTAGGGAAGATAACTGTTGCTGATAGAATTCAGATTTTGAAAGTAATGAGGTAATGATCATGCCAATTAACCAAGAAATGTAACCGATAAACAAACTAAATGTAATATACTTAATCATGATTTGAGGCGATGGCATTGATATAAGGCCTTCTGTTAGTCCAACAAAATAGCAAAAACTACCAACTTACATCTTACCCGGAAAACAACATCCCTTTATTCCACCGTTTTACGAATAGCTATGATCTAGAACAAGTTGAAGTTTAATTAACATCGTTGCATGTCAAAGGCCTGAACATGTAATTATGATGGTATTAATAAAAGGTAACCAGCGGCGGATGTTAAGACAAGGAGTATAGTTACATTTAAAACAAAAGATTTTTTGTTGATTTCTCTTTGTTTATACTTTTTCCAATTTTTGGCCACAACAATCATAATTATTACAACTAGTAGTGGAACTACGGCGAGATTTTCCATATTAATGAGTTAAATTATTTACTTTGGTTTCTGTAAATATAATGATTTGGCATAGAACTAAGTGTAGCATTCTCAAATTATTTACGCGTTTAATTAACAACTGAAAATTATTAAAATATCTTTTTAGATCTTAGTTAAATTAAATACATATGAAATACTCACACTCATTTTACCTCTTCTTTATTACCATTGGCATGATATCAATTTTAGGTTGTGCCAAAGATGATGATGAACCAATTAATTGTACACTACAAGTTGCTCCGGTTATTATAAATTTTAATTTCATTGATAAAACAACGAGTGAAGACTTGTATTTTTCAACAAACCCACGTTTTCAAATAAGGGATTTGTACTTTTTTAGAAAGAAAGATGTTGCTATGAAGGATACAATACGGCCCTCCGTTATTGGTAGTGGTACTGGCCGTTCATTTCAATATAATGCTGATTATAGTAAGCTTAATGATACACTTATTTTAAAAACAGGTAATCTTTCTGAAGATACCATCACTTATATTATTGAAAAAACAAATACTCCCTGTCTCAACTATAAATTAGGCTCTGTGACATTCAATGGAGCTATTGTTTCTCTCAGTTCCGAAAAGTTTAAATTTCTTAAATAACCCGCCATCATTTTTTAAAATGAAAACAGTTACTAACCTTGTAAGAATGAAAAACATTATCCTTCTCTTCTTTGCCATTTTAATTTTCAGCTCATGTAAAAAAGACATGATCACAGTTTCGGACAGCAAAGCATATTCAGAAGTGGGATATAAAGGCTCGGATGAAGTTTATGATGGTGGCGGCATTTATGTACAATTGAATCCAAATGGAAATGCCGGATTCAAATTGGGTGGGGACGCTATCCATTCTGCCACTTATAAGATTACAGGAAGCACCTTAAAAGTCTATTCGAACAACAAAACCTATAAGTTTAGAATCGTATCTGAAGACGAAATCAAATATGAAGATAGAACCCTCCGCCTGGTAAAAGAATAAAAATGAAATCTAGCCGGCAAGCCGTTCCGGTTTATCTAAATGTTTCATTTCTTTTTATTCTCAATGACCTTTGATCCCCCGAAAGTATAAGTTAACACTATCTAGTGTAATACAATTATGCATAAAAACCATTGCACAGGACTAGTAACTTTTGAGATTAGTCATTCAGCGGTGATTTATAAACACTACTGAAGAATGGAGTAATATGACGAGTCCAATCAATTTTCATTAACTACATTACCACCTTTTGTTCCATTTTTCCACCGTATAATGATAAGGTCGATATTCAAGTAGCTAAGTAATTAACTAAAGTGTCATCAGTTAAGAATTTATCAGCAGTTCCCTTTGGTAGGTATAAGTGATATAATCATCTTGCTCAGCTTCTTGCACAAAATTTAGTCTTTTCAAAACATTTTGGGACTTAATATTACTTTTTTCAGTGATGGCAATGATCTTGTGTAGTCTTATAATGTCTATACCGAATTCAATAGCTTTTTTTAGCGCATTAGTCATATACCCCCTCCCCTCAAAGGATGGCTTTAATACATAACCCAGTTCACCTGTATTATTAGCAAAGCCACGATAATAACCACAGGTGCCTACCAGCTTAGAACTTTGGGCATCTACAATTCCCCAGTGAATAGAATCACCTTGGAAATAATCTTGATTTATCTTTTTTTGCATTTCAATCGCTTCATTGGGATTACTTGCTTGTATACCATCATAATACGATATTTCCATTATTTCATCAGCATCAGCGTTTATGACTTGGCGCAAGACAATCTGGTTAGAAATGAGCATGGGGAAATTCTTATATGGAGGATAGGCTGTTGTCATGTAGCTAAAGTAATGAGAATAATATATGGCCTGTAAGATAAAAAATGAACCGTTAAAAAACCATGCTGATAAGGTCGTCAGAAAATCTGGTATAAAGATGCGAACATCGGTATCATTATTCCCTTGTTATTTGAAAAGAGAATATTAAAAATGCACCATCTTGGATCTAGATATAACAAAATTTTTATTTAATACTCAAAGCAAAGTTATAGCGCTTAATTTTTGTTAATTGTGCAATTTTCAGATGTGTATCGTGCTTACGAATTATAAGCCAAATAAGCTCCTATTAGCATAGATACTAAGAAAATACAAAGTGCAAATGTGATAACGTACTTTTTATTCTTTATTAAATCCATAGTGATACTTCTTGGTTTCTTATACAATGTTCTAGGTAACCTATTCAACAGCAGATACTACTAGGCAATAATAAACATTTTATTATCGTTTAACAATTCTAAAAACTTCTATATCAATCTTAGATCATCACCATTATTCCCTCGTTATGTGGTTTCTGATTATGGTAAGATTTGAACTGCCTGTATCCATGAACGTGATTTAACCTTTAACTTCTTTTACTTGTTTTATATATCGATAACAGGTCGCTATGGGCATTTGTAGCCTTTTAGCGATCGCTGAAATTGCATATTTTCCTGTGTCATGTAGATCAAGTGCGGTCAAGGCCAATTGCAGATTTTCAGGAGATAAACCTTTTGGTCTCCCTCCCTTTTTTCCTCTTGCTCTAGCAGCATCAAGCCCCGCCTTAGTACGTTCACGTATAATCTCTCTTTCAAATTCTGCTAATGATGCAAAAATATTAAAAGTAAATCTACCAGTAGCTGTAGTGGTATCAATGTGGTCATGCAAGCTGATAAAATTTACTTCCTTTTCATTGAAAAGTGCAACCAAGTCAACCAAGTCTCTTAAAGAACGGCCAAGACGATCCAATTTCCAAACAACAACCTGATCACCTTTTTTAAGATTCTTCAGAAGATTTTTAAGTTCAGGTCTGTCTGTATTCTTCCCAGAAATCTTTTCCTGGTAAATTGTTGCGCATCCATATTCTGTAAGCGCTCTAGATTGAAGATCTAGATTTTGATCTGATGTACTTACCCTTGCGTAGCCTATTTTCATGTAAAAAAATTATTATCAAAAACTCATTATCAAAAATAGTAAAAATGCCTTTGATTAATGGAATGAGTTTATGATAATCGGCAAAAAAGAATAAGATCAATCAGGCTTAATAGGGGAAGATTTAATATGTGCGATCTCACTCTCCTCGGGCTGACATTAATTATCAAATAACGAGGGTGGCCGTTGCAGAAGGGGGTATGTTTTCCTAAACATCGAGTTAGTAGATTTTTTATTCAGCCATTAGGAGAGTTGGTACTGATTAAATGGTTTTGAGAAAAGTGCAAGTAAGTACCGCTTTAAGTCGTCTATTATAGCTTTAAAAAAGGTTTGGGAAGGCTTTCTTCCTCCTTTTTTCAGGTATTTTTTAAGGTTGAAAGCTATTGCCGCCATGAGCATGACTTTGTGGGCACCGGCTTTGCCCAGTACACCTATTTTTCTTAGGCCATAGTAATGAGTAAGACTACCAAAGACAGGTTCTACTGTGCTTTGGCGTAACTTCTTCATTTGTCTGCCTCTTTTACTATGTTGCCTGCTGTAAGCTCGGAGATACTGTTCATCGTAAATTGTCCTGGTGATTTTTTTGCAGTGTACATTCGGTGCACAAGTTGATCTCATCGGACAAGCCTTGCACTCTTTTGGCGCTGCCCAATAGTTTCTAAATACACTGCCATCCAAGCTTGTATAAAATCCTTTGAAGGGCAAGGGCTTGTTCATGGGACAGCGATATTCATCTTTTTCTTTGTTATAAGGAAAGCCTTCGATCTCAGGTTTGTACATGCCAAATGCTGGTATCCAGCCAGTAATTTTTCTCTGTTCCAGGAATTTGTAATTGAAGCCATTGGAGTAACCTGTATCTGCAAGCAGATCCGTCATTGAAAGTTCGTTTTTCTTTAAGCGGTTTTGTACCTGCATGCTAATGCCAGGCAGATACTGGCTATCCCTGCCGTCTGCAAAGTCCGCCTGAATGTGTGAAATTACGCCTTCTGCGGTGTCCACCGCCATGCTGCAATGATAGTTCAGCTTTCTGGCTTTGCCAGGCTTTACTGATATCCGGGCATCAGGATCATGAGGGCTGTAATGTGTTTTGTTACTAAATAATTGTGCTTTTTCGTCTGTAGCACTAGGCCGTCCGCCACGATTGTCGCGTAAGTTTTGGTGATGTTTCTTAACTCGCCTTAACTGATGCTCCGGTGCAGTAATAAGTGCTGCTGAAGAAGTTGAGTCAATCTTTTTTTTAACCTCCTGATTCTCTTCCACCACTTTTTTCAAGTGATTATCTATGGAGTTGGCTGGTGTTTTTAATACCACACTTTCCATGGAAGCATTGGCTTTAACAGGCGCTGAATCTACCGCCTGAGTATGGCCAGAAACCATTCCACTGTTTACACATAAGGTAAACACTTTGTTAAACAAGGTCTCGAATAGGGAAGCTGGGTAAAGCTGCCTTGTTCTGCTGATTGTTGAATGCCACGGTAACTCCTCGTCTATATCAAAACCTAGAAAGTACAACACGTCCATTCGCATGGAGCAATGTTCGACCAGTTTACGGTCAGAAGTTATGTTTTCCAAGTAACCAGTCAGCAGTAGCTTAAAAAAGACTACTGGGTCAATGGATGGATTGCCGGTCTTGCCATAAAGTTCTTTTGTGTCTTTGTATAAAAAGCTCAGATCAAGCGTTTCGCGGAGTTTGCGGTACAGGTTTTCCTTGG
>NZ_JAZQNU010000137.1:0-7759 GCF_045627485.1 Pedobacter sp.
GTTTTTTTGTTGTGATGGAGCCTAAGGCCGAAAAATTGGAGCTACGGTTATTGGGATCTGCGGGATCTAGGTATGTGGAGTACAAGGTGCCCGCACCAAATTCAAAACCATTTTCCTGGCTATAGCCTACAACAGGTATCGGCATGAAACTAGGTCGACGTGTGGTGTCTACATCATTAGATAAAAGACGTTGGATTAATTTCTTTTGTCCAAAGGAGTAGAAGCTGCATAAAAGAAGCAGGAAAAATGCCGGAAAATATTTCATCGCCCCAAATGTAAAGGAAGTATCTAAATAATTGTAATGGTTTCTTTGGCGACTTTATCAGGATTTTGTCTGATTTGAGAATAAATGTCTATTTTTGGACTTTTATAGATAAACAGATGAGCACAAGAGGACCTATTTCGCAATTCATGGAGGGTAATTACCTTCACTTCAATTCTGCAGCCATGATGGATGCTGCAAAAGGATATGAAACCCATTTAGATGAGGGTGGAAAAATGATGATTACCCTTGCTGGGGCGATGAGTACAGCAGAATTGGGTATTTCTTTAGCGGAAATGATTCGTCAGGATAAAGTATCCATCATTTCTTGTACAGGCGCTAACCTGGAAGAAGATATTATGAATCTTGTGGCCCATTCACATTATAAAAGGGTACCAAATTATAGAGATTTAAGTCCGCAGGACGAATGGGACCTTTTAGAAAACCATTACAACAGGGTTACTGATACTTGTATTCCAGAAGAGGAAGCTTTTCGCAGGTTACAAAAACATATTCACAAGCTTTGGAAAGATGCGGATGCTGCTGGAGAACGCTATTTTCCACATGAGTTTATGTACAAGATGTTGTTAAGCGGCGTATTGGAGCAATACTACGAGATCGACCCTAAGAACTCCTGGATGTTGGCAGCAGCAGAAAAGAATTTACCGATTGTTGTACCTGGATGGGAAGACTCCACAATGGGTAATATATTTGCCTCTTATGTAATGAAAGGTGAACTCACTGCAACGACCATGAAAAGTGGTATTGAGTATATGGGTTGGTTAGCCGACTGGTATATTAAAAACAGTGAAGGAAAAGGCATTGGTTTTTTTCAAATTGGAGGTGGTATTGCGGGAGATTTCCCGATTTGTGTAGTACCGATGCTGTATCAGGATATGGAAATGCCTAATATTCCTTTCTGGAGCTACTTTTGCCAGATTTCTGACTCGACAACTTCTTACGGATCGTACTCAGGTGCTGTACCAAATGAGAAAATTACCTGGGGTAAGCTAGATATCAATACACCAAAATTTATTGTGGAATCTGATGCAACAATTGTGGCTCCCCTCATTTTTGCGTGGATATTAAAAATGTAGTTTTAAAATCCAAATGACTACTCGTTTTATTCAGAAATAAGATTCACTTATTTATTTAAAATGTGCGAAAATATGGTCATTTAGGGCATATAAAAGGATTGTTTAGAATGGTTATAAATTGTATTTGGTGTCATTAATTTGTCATTGATAACTTAATAAACTTTACTTTTGTTCACGTTTTTGATGTATAGCTAAGTCGTTAAACATTAATTATAATTTTAAGTTATTTAAAAAATTGTATAAAATACTCATTATGAGGGATATCTCATTGATCATTAGAAGAGTTTGGAAGTCGGCATTTATGATAACGGCTCTATCTGTTTTAATCGTTTCTGGTACACAGGCACAGGATGTTGTCGAAGGAAGGAAAATTTTTAGGGAAAAGTGTACATCGTGTCATGCGTTAGACCGTGACATGACCGGACCTGCACTACAACCGATAGTGGCATCAAAAAGTGAAGAGTTTTTGTTGAAATGGATTCACAATGCTCCGGCTATGATTGCTTCTGGTGATCCTGAAGCGGTTGAAGCATCAAAGTGGAGTGCGAATGCAGAGATGACTGCTTTCCCAACGCTTACACCAGAGCAAATTAAAAGCATTATTGCTTATGTAAAAGAAGGCGAACCTAAAAAAGAAGGTGATGCTGCCACAGCAGGTGGTGGCGGTGGTTCTGATGAGGTTTCGAATTTCTCCCTTGCAGGTGTTCTCGCTATTATCTTAATCTCTATTATTGTACTTGTAGTATTGGCGAATGCCATTAAAATGTTGGAGCGTTTGATCCTGCAGAAAAAAGGTATAGAGGTTGTTGAGCCGGCAAAGGTATCAGTAGTAGCTGGGGTTGCGGGTTTATTCAAAAACAAGAAGTTTATATTCTTCTTCATATTGTGTCTTGTAGTTACATTAGGATCGTATGGATGGATGGGAATGTGGAATACTGGTGTTCATACCGGCTACCAACCAGTTCAGCCAATTAAGTTCTCTCATGAGTTACATGCCGGGATCAATCAAACCGATTGTCAGTATTGCCACTCTGGAGCTTTCAAATCGAAAAATGCTTCTATCCCATCACTTAATGTGTGTATGAACTGCCATAAGCAGGTTCAGGGTAGAGAAAAATACGATGGCAACATTTCTCCTGAGATCCAGAAAATCTATAATGCTTTAGGATACGATGCTGACCATATGACTTATGACAAGTCTAAAGAGAAGCCAGTAGAATGGATTCGTGTACACAACTTGCCAGCATTCGCTTACTTCAATCACTCGCAACACGTTGTGGTAGGTGAAGAAGCGATTCGTAAACACAAAGGCTTGCAGCCAAATGAACCAGTTTGTTTCGCTTGTCACGGTCCTGTAGATACGATGGAAGAAGTTTACCAGTATTCGCCATTAACAATGAAATGGTGTGTGAACTGCCACAAAGAAGCTGAACTTGATATAAAGGATAATGCATATTATACCAAAATTATTGAGGCTCACGAAAAAATCAAGAAAGGCGAAAAAATTACGCCTGCAACACTTGGTGGTCTTGAGTGTGGTAAATGTCACTATTAATAGAAATTAGTAAAAAGAACGTTCGATAAACAGTAATAAAGCTTAAATGGAAAGCAATAAAAAATACTGGAAAGGCTTAGAAGAGTATAAAAAGACTCCGGATTTTGTTGAAAACAACAAGAACGAATTTGCTGAGCCCCTTCCAATAGAAGATGTTTTAAATGAAGCAGGATTAAGTACCGTAACTCCTCGCCGCGACTTTTTAAAAGCGCTTGGCTTTGGTTTAGGTGCGGTAACATTGGCTGCTTGTCAGCCTGCCCCTGTTCATAAGTCAGTTCCTTATTTAATTAAACCGGAAGAAGTTGTTCCAGGTATACCGAATTACTATGTGTCTACTTATAACGGCCAAAGTGTTTTAGTTAAAACAAGAGAAGGTAGACCAATCAAGATTGAACCAAATCCGAATGCCGGACAGTTCGAGCTTGGAACTGATGCACAGGCTCAAGCCTCTGTATTGGATTTATATGACGTGTCGAAACTTAAAACTCCGATCGTTAAGAACGAAGAAACAACCTGGACTAAAGTTGATGAATTTGTAAAAGGAGAATTAACTAAAGCACAAGCGTCGGGTAAAAAGATTCGTATTGTTTCTTCATCTGTTGATAGTCCGTCGACCAAAAGTGTTATTGCTGATTTTATAACGGCTTATCCTGCTACCAAACATGTACAATACGATGCGGTATCTTATACAGGTATCCTAAAAGCGAATGAAAACAGCTTTGGTAAAGCAGTTGTGCCTAAATACAATTTTGATAAGGCAGATCTGATTGTAAGTTTCGGTGCAGATTTTCTTGGTACCTGGATTAGTGGAAAAGAGTTTACTTCGCAATATATATCTAACAGGAATGCAAAGTCCTTAGTAAACGGAAAAATGTCTAGACATTTTCAGTTTGAAACAGGAATGAGCATCACTGGTACAAATGCAGATACACGTTTGCCAATTAAACCTTCAGAGGAAGGCCCTGCATTAATAACGCTTTATAATGCAGTTACAGGTTCTTCTTTACCAGGTGGTGTATTGCCAAATAATACTACGGCAGAGAAAGCAATAAAATTAATTGGTAAGGAATTAGTTCAGAATGCAGGTAAATCACTAGTGGTTTCTGGTTCTAATGACGTTTCTACGCAGATTTTGGTAAATGCCATTAACTCGAGCATTGGAAGTTATGGTACAACAATAGATTTAGATAATCATAACGCTCGTTACGCTGGTAACGATGCAGAATTTGCTGAGTTTATTAAAGAAATGGACAGAGGCGAAGTTTCTGCTGTTTTCTTCTTAAACGTAAATCCTGCCTATGATGCAATTAATACAAAAGCATTTGAAGCAGCATTAGCTAAAGTAGCCTTGAAGGTTTCTTTCTCTGATCGTAAGGATGAGACTTCAACTTTATGTGATGTTATTGCCACTAACCTGAACTACTTAGAATCATGGGGTGATGCCAATACTTACCAAGGCACGTATTCTATTATACAACCAACGATTAATCCTGTATTTAACGCCCGTCAAGCTGAGCAGAGCCTTTTAATCTGGTCTAATGCGCCAGTTCAGGATTACTATCAATATGTTCGTAACAATTGGGATAAAAACATTCTGCCTGCTACAGGTAAAACATGGAATGACTTATTACAAGTTGGTGTACTAACAACACCTTCTAAAACCGCTGGAACATATACTTTTAGTTTAGCGTTAGACGCTGTTGCGCAATCTGTATTGAACAGCAGCAAAGCGTTAGCAAAAGATGTTGAGTTACAGGTTTACGAAAGTGTACCGATGCGTAATGGTAGATATGCCAACAATGCATTTTTACAGGAGTTACCTGACCCAGTGAGTAAAGTAACGTGGGATAACTACATTGCTTTGGGACAAAAGTTTGCAGAACAATTAGGCTTTAAAGAGTTTGATGTAGTTTCAGTTAAAGCAGCTAACGGTTATACAATCGAATTGCCTGTATTAATACAACCTGGTCAGGCTAATGGAACAGCTTCCATTGCTTTAGGCTATGGCCGTACAAAAGCAGGTAAAGCAGGAGACAACGTTGGTAAAAACGCTTATCCTTTTGTAAACTTTGTAAACGGAACGCAACAATATGCTACCACGGTAAGCCTGTCTAAAACAGGAGCTTTCTATGAATTAGCACAAACGCAGACACATTACTCTTTCGAAGGCAGAAACATTATTCGTGAAGCTACATTTGCAGAATATGTAAAAGATCCGGCCGCTGGTTCAGGGAACCACGGTGCAAAACATAAAACATATGATTTATGGGATGCATATGAGACTCCAATGAACAATTGGGTTATGGCAATTGATTTAAATGCCTGTACTGGTTGTGGTTCTTGTATTGTGGCTTGTAACGTAGAAAACAACATTCCTGTTGTTGGTCGTGACGAGGTTCGCAAAAGAAGAGAAATGCACTGGATCCGCATCGATCGTTATTACAGCATTGAAGAAGGAGATAAAAGCATTTCTAAAGAGAAAGAAATTGAGCACCTTGAAAATCTTGACCGTGTAACTGTTGTTCATCAGCCGATGCTTTGTCAGCATTGTGATCATGCACCATGTGAAACGGTATGTCCGGTTTTGGCAACGGTACACTCATCAGATGGTTTGAATCAGATGGCTTATAACCGTTGTGTAGGTACACGTTACTGTGCAAACAACTGTCCATATAAAGTACGTCGTTTCAACTGGTTTAACTACTGGAATGACTCTCGTTTTGACAACTACTTAAATAACGAATTTACACACCTTGTACTTAATCCTGATGTTACTGCTCGTTCAAGAGGTGTGATGGAAAAATGTTCAATGTGTATTCAACGTATTCAAAGTGGTAAATTAGCTGCTAAATTGGAAAAACGTCCATTGAAAGATGGTGATATCCAGATGGCTTGTCAGCAGGCATGTCCGGCTAATGCAATAGTATTTGGTGATGGAAACGATCCGGAATCAGAAGTTTCTAAAGCATTACGCAGTCAACGTACATATTATGTGTTGGAAGAGATCAATGTGCAACCGGGTATCGGTTATATGACAAAAATTAGAAATACAGGTACAGTACAAGCGTAAGCGAGTATTAAATAATAGATACTATGTCAGGACATAACGAATCAATATTAAGAGAACCATTAATTACCGGTAAAGATATCACGTATGCAAAGATTACGGATGATATCTTGAATCCGGTGGAAAACAAGCCAAATAAGGCCTGGTGGATAGGGTTTATCGTAGCTTCACTGGGTGCCCTTATGTGGGTATTTGCAGTAAGTTACACCTTCTGGACAGGGATTGGTGCATGGGGATTAAATAAAACAGTGGGCTGGGCCTGGGATATCACCGGTTTCGTGTGGTGGGTAGGTATTGGTCACGCTGGAACATTAATTTCCGCCGTATTATTACTTTTCCGTCAGAATTGGCGGAATTCAATTAACAGATCTGCAGAGGCAATGACCATATTTGCCGTTATCTGTGCAGCTACTTACGTAGTATCACACATGGGTAGGCCTTGGTTAGCTTACTGGGTGCTTCCGCTACCAAATCAGTTTGGATCATTATGGGTTAACTTTAACTCACCGCTAGTTTGGGATATGTTTGCCATCTCTACTTACTTCTCTGTTTCCTTGTTATTTTGGTATACAGGTTTGTTACCAGATATCGCAACCATCCGCGACCGTGCTTCAGGTGCTAGACGCAGAATTTATTCCATCTTGTCTTTCGGTTGGAACGGTAACGTAAAAACTTGGCAGCGTTTCGAAGCTGTATCGTTAATTCTTGCAGGTATTTCAACGCCACTTGTACTTTCGGTACACACAATTGTATCCATGGACTTTGCGACGTCTGTTATTCCAGGATGGCACACGACAATCTTTCCTCCATACTTTGTGGCTGGAGCAATTTTCTCTGGATTTGCGATGGTACTTACCTTATTATTGGTAGTGCGTAAAGTAATGGGATTAGAGAACTACATCACCATGTTCCACATCGAGTCGATGAATAAAATCATCATCCTTACCGGTTCAATCGTGGGTGTGGCTTACATTACTGAGTTTTTCATAGCATGGTATTCAGGTTCTGAATATGAGCAATACGCTTTTATTAACCGTTCAACCGGACCTTACTGGTGGGCATACTGGATGATGATGACCTGTAACGTAATCTCTCCGCAGTTGTTATGGTTCAAGAAAATCCGTACAAGTATACCTGCAACCTGGATTTTGTCTATCGTTGTGAATATAGGTATGTGGTTCGAACGTTTCGTGATTATCGTTACTTCCTTACACCGTGATTACCTACCGTCAAGTTGGGTAATGTTTTACCCAACATGGGTTGATGTAGCGATATTCGTAGGATCAATTGGTTTATTCTTTACTTTATTCTTATTGTTCTTGAGAGTGTTGCCATCTATTGCCATTGCTGAGGTTAAGTTGTTATTGAAAACGGCCAGTGAGCAAAGTAAAATGAAACAGATAGAAGAAGGACATCTTGATAAGGAAGAAGTGAAAGAATATGTAGAGTCTTTAGAGAAGTTCGATAGTGTTAAACAAGAAGATTACGCAAAAATATAACAATGAGTAATATCAAATATATATTAGGCAGTTTTGGCGATCCTGACGAAATGATGCACGGCATCGATAAGCTACAGGAAAATAACATTAAGATATATGATGTATATACGCCTATGCCTATACACGGCATTGAAGCCAAATTAGGGGTAAAACGTTCCCGGTTAGACATTGCGGCTTTCTGCTTTGGTATAACAGGTACCATCACCATGTTATCCTTTGTTTATTGGGCAACTGTAATTGACTGGCCGGTAAATGTTGGCGGTAAGCCACATTTTCCTT
>NZ_JAZQNU010000138.1:0-74904 GCF_045627485.1 Pedobacter sp.
GCGTACGCCTTCAGAATAGGTAGCGGTTACACGGGCAAACCACATGTTAAATTTATAAAACCATTTATTCAAACCTTTCGATTCTTTGTTCAGTTTCATCGGTTTTAACATGATCGAACACAATGCCGGAGTAAGTGACAATGCGATAAAAGCTGAAATCAATACAGATACCGCAATAGTGATGGCGAATTGTTGATATAACTGGCCTACCATACCTGGAATAAAACCTACCGGTATAAATACCGCAGCAAGAATTAAGGCAATGGCGATAACCGGTGCAGTAATATCTTTCATCGCTTTTCTTGTCGCCTCTGGCGCGTCAAGTCCCTCATGATCCATATAATGCTGTACCGCTTCCACCACAACAATGGCATCATCCACTACAATACCAATGGCCAATACAAAGGCCAACATGGTTAAAATGTTTACAGAAAAACCAAACAGGGTGAAGAAAATAAATGTACCAACAATGGATACTGGAATCGCAATTACCGGAATAAGTGTAGCTCTCCAACTTTGAAGGAAGATAAATACAACTAGCGTTACCAAAATCAAGGCTTCAATCAAGGTGTGAACCACACTGTTGATCGACACATTCACAATAGATACCGTTTCGTAACCAATGGTATAGTCTAAATCGTCAGGGAACGATTTCTTTAAAGTCTCTAACGCTTTATTAATACCTTCTGCAGTTTGCACCGCATTACCGCCTGGTGTTTGATAAACCCCCATCATGGAAGAAACTTTACCATCTAGTTTCGCTACGGTGGCATAAGAAAACTCACCTAACTCTACCCTTGCAATATCTTTAAGGTAAACCGCAGATCCATCAGCAGAGGTTTTAACAATGATATTTCTAAATTCTTCTTCAGTGCTTAAATCACCATCTAAAATCACGTTAAACTCGAAAGTCTGGTTATCCATTTGAGGTGCACCCCCAACTTTACCACCGGGCATTCTTGAATTCTGTTCTGTTATTGCAGCATTAACTTCTGCCGCACTTAAACCTAAACTAGCCATTTTGCTTGCATCCAACCAGATACGCATACTAAATGGCTGTCCGAACGCCGTAACATCACCCACACCAGGAACCCTTAATAAGGCATCCTTCACATAAAGGTTTACATAGTTGGAAAGGAATTTCTGGTCGTAAGTACCGTTTGGAGAATACAAACCCAATACCATTAACATATCGGTATTGGCTTTTTTAGTAGTAACCCCTAAACGCCTTACCGCTTCCGGCAATGCAGGTTCTGCAATACCTACCCTGTTCTGAACATCAAGGGCCGCAATATTAATGTCGGTACCTACTTCGAAAGTAACTGTAATGGTCGAACGTCCGTCGGCTGTACTTGATGAGCTCATGTATTTCATGCCCGGTGTACCATTGATCTGACTCTCGATCGGTGTAGTCACCGTTTGTTCTACTGTTTCTGCATCAGCACCTGTATAGGTTGCCGCTACTGTAACCGTTGGCGGCGCAACGTTTGGATATTGACTGATCGGCAATGTGGTAAGCACAATGGTACCGATCAAGACAATTAATATGGATATAACGATGGCCGTGACCGGACGTCGTATAAATACTTCTGATATCATATAATCTTTGTTGAATTAAATATTATTTGGCTGGACCTGGGGCTACAACTGCACCTGGTCTAACATTTTGCTGACCTTCGGATACAATCACATCGTCTTTTTTAAGACCATCTTTAACCACTACTTTGTCGCCCATTACACTTCCTAGTTTCACAATAACCGGTTGCGCCTTACTGCTGTCGCCAACAACATAAACACTGTAGGTACCTAATTGCTCGGTAACCGCTTTGTATGGAATGGTTAATTGTCTGCCTTCAGATCTGTTTAACACCTTTACGTTACAGGTCATCCCAGCTAACAAGCTGTTATTACTGTTAGGGTAGCTGATTCTAACTTTGATGGTACCAGCTGTTGGGTCAACGGCACGGTCGATGGCAACAATTCTACCCGACATTGGATACACACTTTTATCCTGCATTTCAAGCGTAAAAACAGAATCTTTCATGGCTGAAGGATTTTGCTGCAGTTTAACAAAACGTGCAATATCTCTTTGATTTACCGAGATATCAACCGCAATAGGATTGGTGGTTGAAACAGTGTTAATTAAAGTGCTACCAGGGCTTACGAATGCACCTAATTTCACTTGTGAAATACCAATGGTACCGCTTAAAGGAGACACAATTACCGAACGCTGAAGATCTGCATTGACATTTGCCAAATTGGCTTGTGCCGCAGCAACCTGAGATTCTGCATTAGCAAGATCGGTTAAAGCATAGTCAACACGTTGTTTTGCAACGGCTTCCTGTTCGCTTAATTTAGTATAGCGTTCTGCATCTTTTTTAGCTTTAGCTAAGTTTGACTTTGCCATTTGCAGATCAGCCTGTGCCGAACGTTGAGCAGCTATATATTTAGTACGGTCAATTTCATAAAGCTTTTGACCCTTAGTTACTTTTTGTCCATCCTTAACATAAATTGCAGTAATATATCCGCCAACTTGGGCACGCAATTCTACTTCATTTAAAGGAACCACAACACCCGGATAAGTATCAACAATGGTTACATCTTCTTCCGAAACCGTAGAAGTAGTTACCGGCGTTGGTGGTGGTGGTCCGGCTTGCTGAGCGTTTTTTTCAGAGTTTCCGCAAGATGCTAATATGACTGTGCCAAGTATAAATAAACCTGATTGTATACGATTAAAGTTCATTGCTGTTAATTAAGGATTAATAGTTATGGTGCCTAAAGCCTGTTGAACATCTAATTTTGCAGATAACAAGCTGTAAAGTGAATTAAGGTAATTGAGTTGTGACGTGTTTAAATCAGTTTCTGAAGTCATCAAATCCAGGTAGGTTTTAATACCTTCGTCATACTGTAATTTGATGGTGTTGTAAACCTGTTTTGAGATCTCAACATTGGCATTAGCCGTTTTCCAATCGTTCAAATTGGATTTATAAGTTGCTAATGCACGCTCATATTGTGTGTTAATCAGGTTTCTGGTATCCTCAAGATCAAGGTCGATCCGTCTTTCCAACAATTGAGATTTTTTGATTTCCTGTGTACGTTTGCCACCCTGGAAAATCGGCACATTTAAGGTTAAGCCGACAACCGATCCCGGATAACTCTGGTTATACAATTCACTAAAATCATTATTCAGATAATTCCAGCTGTGATTGATAAAACCAGATAACCTTGGCAAATAAGCCGCTTTGTTATAACTGGTGTTTATTTTCTGCAGGTTTCTCTGAGTTTCCAGTAAACGGTATTCAACACGGTTTTGCGGACTAAGTATTTGTGTTGTATCTAACAACACATGCTGCTCCATGGTCTGCGTATCGAATGTTAAGCTGAATTCTTGCTCAGGGTTATAGCCAATTAAACCTTTAATATAAGCGTATTTGTATTTTAGCAATTCTTCGGTTCTCTTTTTATCGGCCTGAGAATTACTCAAACTGATCTGTGCACGCTGGTAATCAGTTTTATCAACCAAACCACCTTCATACTGCGCCTTTGCATCTTTCAGTTGCTTTTCTAAACGGGCTATGTTTTCGTTAATAATCTTTAACTGCTCCTGGCTGGTTAGAATATCAAAAAAAGCTTTACTCACCTCTACGATGGTATTGATCTGTTTGCTTTCTGTTGTTCTTTTATACTGCTCGCGGTAGTACTTGGCAGATTTAGATGCCTGGATTAAACCTGCATTCAAAAACTGCTGATCAGCCTGTAATACAATACCGGATGTGTTTTTAGTACCAAAAGTAATGTAATTCGTTTCGCCGTTAGTAGTCAGGGCGTTAACTTGTTGCTTTAAATTGTGGTTGAAATTTGCGTTAGCATTAATTTGAGGCAACCACCCTGATAGCGCCGACTTAATATCACGCTCCCCTATTTCCTCATCGATTATAGCCTGTTTAACTTCAGGTTTGTTTTTTAATGCATAATCAATAAGCTGGGGTAATGTTGCGTTTAAGAGAATTTCATTTTCCTGGTTTGTTTGTGCAAATAAGGATCCGGAACTCCATATAGGGATAAACCCGAGTAACACGAAGAATAATTTGTAGACTTTCATTAATTTACTTCTATTTAAGATGTTGATGACAAAATAATTCCGGATATCTTAAAAAGGTGATCCAAAACCAAATAATGTCTTGTTAATTAAATCGGATTTCTCGGATTTAAACGATGCAAAAGTAAGAAAGTGTTTAACAAAAATTATTGGCAATTTACCGAACAAAGTAAAATTTAGCCTGAAGCGAAGCATGGACGCACTCAAATGTGTTAGGGAGGCCTTACCCGCGCCAACACCCTCCACCAGGAAATAGTAACATTTGAGATAGATCTTTAACCGTTTTAGTGTCAAAAAGCAGCTATTCAGTAAGTAACCAATAAGTTTGGGCGTTATTACCCGTATTTTTGCACAACATGAATGTTACTCAACCAAATAAAGACTTTTATAAATATTTCAGGTTCATCTTTATACCCATTGTATTTCTTGGCTTTTATTTACTTGCCTTTCTGGTAGACCCCTTTCGCGATT
The DNA here is from genome assembly GCF_045627485.1 of Pedobacter sp. Lineage (GTDB taxonomy): Bacteria > Bacteroidota > Bacteroidia > Sphingobacteriales > Sphingobacteriaceae > Pedobacter. Next base: position 4,571 of record NZ_JAZQNU010000138.1, read on the forward strand.
GGGGGGCCTACTTCAATCGTAGTGCCGCGCAAATTACTATAGAATGGATATTCGTACTCTTCTTTTGCCTGTCGCTTACAGAAATCAACCTTATTCTGGCCAGAAGACTCGACAAGAAACTACCATGGGTCATGTATCCGCTACAACGGTTTTTAACCCAGTTTATCATACAAATCATATTAACTACGTTATTTCTGTATATTTTTCTGCGCACCTCTATTTACATCTTTGAAGGTGATTCAGGATTGTCTAACGTTGACCACATGATCTTACGTCAGATGTTTGTGGTTAGTCTCCTGTTATCAACACTGATTAGTTTGATTTATACCGGAAATTTTTTCCTTCAAAAATGGAAAGATGCCGTAATGGAAACGGCAGAACTCAATGTAAAAACTGTCGAATTAAAGCAGATTGCATTAGAGGCCCAGCTAGAATCGCTTAAAGCGCAGCTTGACCCTCATTTTATGTTTAATAACTTCAGTACCCTTTCTGCACTTATTGCAGAGGATCCTGCCCTGGCGCAACATTTCCTGGATAACCTGTCGCGGGTATACCGCTACATGATCATCAACCTGAACAAAAACATCATTTCCGTAGCAGAGGAAATAAAATTCGCCCAGGCTTACTTCTACTTAATCAAAATCAGACTCGGTGATAATGTAAAAATGGATATTGATGTAAACGAGGCCACCATGAAAAGAGGTATTCCCCCTATTACCCTGCAGCTGCTTATTGAAAATGCCATCAAACACAATACCGCATCGCGTTCTAAACCTCTGCAAATTACGATCAGCGTGGATGGCGACGACCGTTTAAAGGTTACCAACACCCTGCAGCGACTAAATTACAATATTCCCTCTACTTGCCTGGGGATCAAAAACATTCATAGCCGTTATCAATTATTATCTGATCAAAATGTAGATATCCAGGAAACTGCCGACCAGTTTATTGTTAAATTGCCCTTGCTGAATTTATAACAATACTTATGAGAATACTGATCATTGAGGACGAACAAAGGAATGCCAACCGCTTACAAAATCTGCTGTTAGAGATAAATCCAGACGTTGTGGTGGTCGATATATTAGAAAGCGTAAGTGACAGTGTGGAGTGGTTTGCCGCAAATGATGAACCCGACCTGATTTTAATGGATGTACGTTTGGCCGACGGACTATGTTTTGAAATTTTCTCGCTTTGCACCATTACAGCACCTGTAATATTTACCACGGCCTACGATGAGTATGCCATTCGAGCATTCAAGGTAAACAGCATCGATTACCTGCTTAAACCGGTAGATAAACTGGAACTGGCTAGCGCCTTAAATAAATACAAACAATTTTCTACGCAAAACCAAACCGGGGCCATGATCAGTGGTTTGATGGACATTATTAAAAAACCTGGTGCAGTTTATCGTTCCAGATTTTTAATTCCTATACACGATGGTTATAAAACCATTGCCGTGCAAGACATCAGTTATATCTACTCGGAGTTTAAAGTGTCGCACCTCGTGCTAGCTAATGGCGACATACAGGCGGTCCTTTTTACCATGGATGAACTGGAAGAGCAGCTAAATCCTGACCAATTTTTTAGGGCGAACCGCCAGCACCTGATTAGTATCGACAGCATTAAATCTATTCACAACTATTTCAACGGCAAACTAAAAGTGATTTTAAACGGCCCTGAAGACGTAGAAATCTATATCAGCAGGGAAAAAGCCACTTTATTTAAGCAGTGGCTCGACAGGTAAACTTATTAAGCCCTTCGACTGCAGCCAATCGCCAAAACGATCTATCCAGGTATCAGAAGGTAAACCTTGCTTACTCATGCCAAAACCATGGTCGCCCTTTTCATAGATATGTAATTCTACTTCCTGGCCGGCAGCTAACCATTTATTGTATATTTCAATAGTGTGTGGTGCTAAACCCAGTCCGTCATTTGAAGCGGCTGCCAGAAAAGCAGGCATCTTCTCTTTGGGTACCTGGTTTCCAATTGCTGCGCTTAAATAAGTATATATAGGTGCAATAAAGTTTGGCTGAGTAACACCTTTACCCATTATGGCCACAGACATGGTAACGGTTCCACCGGCAGAGAAACCCATAAACCCTATTTTCCCTGGATTAATGCCATATTCTGAAGCATGTTCACGAACGTATTTGACGGCTTCAAGCCCATCATTCATTGCAAATTCCACTACCTCACCAAAAGCAACCGGGGTACCCGCAGGTGTAGCAGCTAATAGTTGGCCCAACTCTTCGCCAGGATGTGTGCCTTTGGTGCGATTCACACGGTATTTCAACACAAACGCGGTTACACCTCTGTCGGCGAGCCATTTGGCTACAGCGGTTCCTTCTTTTTCGAAAGCTAACATTTGAAAACCACCTCCCGGGGCCACAATCACCGCAGTTTCAGATTTTTGTGCAGCTTTTGGTCTGAATACCGTAAGTGTGGGATCTACCACATTATATAAATGCGGACTTTTAGGATTGTAGTTTTCCTCTGCTTCTTTCCAGTTCCAACTTTCAGAACCAGGCGCTTTTCCGGGGTATAATTTAATCACTTCTTGTTGAGCATGTGCCAAAGTGGCGAATAGTAATAAGGCAAAGATCAGTAAACTTTTCATTTGTTTTACTCAATTGATGGTGAATAATCGTTTTAATTCTGCTCCGTGTGTACCCCGTTTGTGGTCATGACGATGGGTTTTATCGTTCCATCTGGATGGTAATATAATTTCTCCATGGCGACCGACCTGCTATAACTTCCCCCATCCGTATTGATACCGCCATTATGATAAATAAAATACCACTGGTCCTTAAATTTAATGATTGCCTGGTGATTGGTGTTACTATTTCCTGCAATTTCATTTATAATGCCTTTATACACATAAGGACCATCGATTTTATCTGCCATAGCATAGGCAATTTTTTCAGGGAATACTGTGGCATAACTCAGGTAATATTTACCATTGTATTTATGTACCCAGGGCGCTTCTGTAAAGCTTAGTCCGGGAAACTTGATCTGCTTGATCTCTCCATCAATTTCAATCATATTATCTTTAAGCTTAGCATAATAACCTTCCCTGTTGCCCCAGAAAATCCAGGCGGTGCCATCATCATCAATAAATACGGCAGGATCAATGCATGCCCATGCATGGCTGGAAGCAAAACAATCTTTTGTGGTTAATAACGGCTTGCCAAGCGCATCTTTAAATGGCCCTTCAGGTCGGTCGGCAACAGCCACACCAATTCCCGACCAGTTGGTACTCACATACCAGTAATATTTACCGTTACGTTCTACCACGTCTCCGGCAAAAGCATCACCACTTTTGGCCCAGGAAAAATCAGTTATTTTTAAAGGAACAGGGTATTCCGTCCAGTTCTTCAGGTCGGTAGTAGAATACACCAGCCAGTCTTTCATCTTGTAATTTCTTTGTCCGCCAGCAAAATCGTGACCCGGGTATAACCAGAGGGTATCACCTTTTACAACGGCCGCCGGATCTGCAGTAAAATGATGTTTAATGATGGGATTACCAGTTGACTTAAATCGATAACGGTCATCGGGGCTTACTGGTTGCAATAAGGAGCCGGGTACACCAGGCCATTTTTGCTGCAATTGCCTGGCTTCGTTACTTGTGATGCTGATTACGCTGCCATGCCTTGGATGGAAGTTCTTGGTAAAACCCTGCGGTTTTTTAGTAAAGTTAAACAGGTCAGTACTGCGCTGAAACTCATAGCGCCCATTGGTGTAGAGGTCGTACATAAGAATATACTCGTCAGTATCATTGCGTTTAAAAATACTCGACCCCTCTACCACTACTGTACTGTCGGCATAGGCATCGAGATATTTAAAATCCTCTTTCCATGGCCCTTGGAGCGACCGGCTGGTGGCTTGCTGAATACCATTTTTTATTTCCTTTCCGGTGTTGTCTTTAGTATTTCCTTTAAAAAACAAATGATAAAGCCCGTCTTTATACACGATATCACCGTCTATACCGCCATACTTTGGACTGAACAATAATTTAGGCTCACTTTCAAAGCCTGTAAAATCCTTATTGGCATATGCAGCATAAAAATCCAGCTTATCGTCGGCATGTTGCCTCACGGTGAAATAAACCAGGTATTTTTTAGCTTTTGCATCGTAAATGGTTTGCGGTGCCCATACCCATTTCACCTTACCGAACTTCTTAGGATATGTTTTTGCCAGATCGATGACATTAGATTTCCAGTCCGTTAGATTCGTTGATTTCATCATGGTGATTCCCGGGTTGCTGTCCCAACCGTTTTTCATGGTAAACATATCGGTAGCCACCAGATAATAGGCTTCATCCCGTGCACCCCGCAATAAATGAGGGTCACGGATACCACCAGTCTGGGAAATTTCACTTGAGGGGATGATAGGTTCGTTATTATTCAATGCAAACCAGGACACCGCATCCTGACTAACCGCCAGTCGGAGTTGCTCCTGAGTTTCTTTGTTACCTGAACCTTCAAAATAAGCAAAAAGGTATCCGGTAAAGTCTTTATTAACAGCTTGCGCAAAAGCAAGGTTCTGCCAGCAGCATAACAAAAAAAATGGCAGCAAGCGCGGGAATGTGCAGGTAATTTTTAACATCGGTCGAAGATATTTGGTTAGCAGAAACAGGTAGCACAGCTAAGATAGTTGAAAGTTTTATAAACGTCAATTTAACGTATAAAAATCGCAGGCTAGATCCAAGTCATATTCATGATGGAGCGACAATTAAAAAATAAAGAGGTTTAACAAAAGCGCTTTGGTTAGCTTTAAGAAATGTTGTTCAAAGAAGAGTTTTTACACTTTATCTGGAAGTTCCGGCTTTACCATAGGGAACCCATGTACGCGAACCCAGGCGGGAAAATCCGTGTCATCCACCCCGGTGTAAGCAATAAAAATGCTGGTCCGGATTTCCTGGAAGCTAAAATTCAGCTAGACGACACCCTTTGGGCAGGGCAAGTGGAAATACACTACCGGTCATCGGATTGGCTGCTTCACAAACATCAGGATGACCTGGCCTATGAAAATGTAATTTTGCATGTAGTATATGAGCACGACAAGGTCATTTACAGGCGAAACGGTTCAGAGATTCCGGTATTGTCGCTAAAAGGGAAATTTAAGGAAACCTTGTATAACCATTATCATGCATTGATTAATGCGACCAGCCGTTTTCCATGCGAGCGGCAGCTACACACGGTTGATGCGCTGAGCATCCGCCTGGTACTGGACCGGCAACTGATTGAAAGGTTTGAAAACAAAACACAGGCCATTTACCAGCTATTGGATAAAAACAAAGGCGACTGGGAGAAAACCTTTTATTATTTCCTTTGCCGGAGTTTTGGTTTCAAAGTTAATACCCTACCCATCGAACTATTAGCCGAGCGGCTGGATTTGCAATTGCTTAAAAAATACCAACGAAATCCCATGCAGCTGGAAGCCTTGCTTTTCGGACAGGCAGGTTTTTTGGAAGGCCCTTTTACGGAACAATACCCGGCGCAATTAAAAATCGAATATGCTTTTTTACAACGTAAGCATAACCTCTGCCCGATGCCGGTGTCGTTGTGGAAGATGTTAAGAATGCGCCCGGAAAATTTTCCCACCTATAGACTGGCACAGCTTTCCGGATTACTACAAAGACACCCAAATTTATTCAACCTGTTTTTGTCCGTCGACCAATTTCAGGACTACCACAAACTGTTCACATTACTTCCCATAAATCCCTATTGGGAAACGCATTACCACTTTAAAAAACCCAGTGTAAAAACAAATCCACAAATTGGAACATCCTCGGTACAAAATATACTGATCAATACCATTTGTATTTTTCTATACGTTTATGGGAAATACACTGACCAGGAAAAATATACGGAAAGGGCATTCGGGCTGTTAAGCTTCCTGCCGGCAGAAAGAAATTCAATTGTAGCCCCCTATCAACTTGCCGGGGTTGCGATGGAGAGCGCCGCGACCAGCCAGGCACTACTGCAGTTAAATAAATATTTTTGTTGTCAAAAAAAATGTTTAAATTGTACAATAGGAATAAAAATTTTAAATAGATAACAAAATGTTTCAACGAGTGGTTACATATTTTGAAAAACAGAGTTTTGGAGTATGCACTTACCTTGCCGAAAAACTAGACATATCTATCAGCAGGATCAGGTTATTCTTCATTTACGCTTCATTCCTGGCGGTGGGTTTTCCTATCGTAATTTATGTATTGGCGGCATTTGTTTTAGATGTACGACGGTATATAAAGAAAATAAGATTGGGAATTTGGGATCTTTAGCTCTCCTCAGGCCTTACTACTGCATAATTAACAACTATAAATTTTATATTTGTTGATTATAAATACGAATAAAAAAATGGCACTTAAGGGAAACCAATTTAAAGCGAACGCATTCAAAAATGAATCTGGTGAAAGACCAGGTGCCAGGTCATCCTCTAGACCAGCCAGCAGACGTTTCGAGAATATACCAAGTTTCGACTTTCAGGATGGCCGTTTCATCAAGATCGTGGGGCTGTTTTTCCTGATTCTTTCCTTATACTTTGTCATCGCGTTTACCTCCTACCTGTTTACCTGGCAGGATGACTATAGTTATGTGATCGACGCTAATGGCGGCTGGTCCAATTTGTTTAAAACTTTCGATGAATTAAAGGCCGCAAATGTAACCCCAGTTGTGCAAAACTGGTTAGGCAAATTTGGCGCCCTGTTATCGCACCAGTTTATCTATGAATGGTTCGGTATTGCTTCGTTTTTATTTGTGTTTGTATTCTTTGTGATCGGCTACCGTCTGTTGTTCAAAGTAAAGATATTCCCGATGGAAAAAACATTGGGTTACAGCTTGTTTTTCTTGCTATTTATCTCCATTGCTGTTGGTTTTGCCCATTCTTTTGTTTCTGAAGCACCACACTTCCTGGAGGGTGAATTTGGTTACTGGAGCAACCGCCTGCTGGAAGCACAGATTGGTGTGGCTGGTGTTGGTGGATTACTCACCTTTTTAGCGCTCACTATCTTAATTATCGCTTATAACATCGACTTTAAACTTCCGGAAAGAAAGAAGACTTTTAACCTGGATGTGGAGCCCGACATAACCGAAGTAAAAGAAGTGGTGCTGGCTAATGAGCCACGTTCGGAGCCGGTAGAATTTACCCTGAATGACCGTTTTGCTAACCAGAAAAAGAAGACACAGGACATTGTGTTAACACCGGAACCCAGGGAAGCACCTCGCGTGGAACCTGAAGAACCGAAATTTGAAAAAGTGGTCCCTGCGCCACCAAAACCACCTGTGGCCAATGTAATGCAAGTTCCGCTGGTTGTAGACCCGGTAACCTTGATGCGTGAACCTAAATACACAGCACCGGATTACGCGGACCCTGAATTAACCATAGAAAAAACCGAGGAAGAGAAAAAAGCCGAAGAACTGGTTGAACAGTTTGGAACTTACGACCCTACTTTAGACCTGGCGAGTTATAAATTTCCGCACCTGGGCTTGTTAGAAAATTATGGTTCTAATAAGATATCCGTCGATGCAGAAGAACTGGAGGTTAATAAAAATAAAATTGTAGAGACGCTGAATCACTACAATATCGAAATTGATAAAATTAAAGCGACCATCGGGCCAACCGTTACCTTATATGAGATTATTCCCGCACCCGGTGTGAGGATTTCAAAAATTAAAAACCTTGAAGACGATATTGCCCTGAGTTTAGCGGCGCTTGGGATCAGGATTATTGCACCGATGCCTGGAAAAGGAACCATTGGTATTGAAGTACCCAACCTGCACCCGGAAATGGTATCCATGCGCAGTATCATGGAAACAGAAAAGTTCCAGCAAACCACCATGGACCTGCCTATTGCGATGGGAAAAACAATTTCAAACGAAGTGTATATAGGCGATTTGGCAAAAATGCCCCACTTACTGGTGGCCGGAGCTACCGGCCAGGGTAAATCGGTTGGGATCAACTCGATCCTGGTTTCCCTATTGTACAAGAAACACCCTTCACAATTAAAGTTTGTATTGGTGGATCCTAAAAAAGTGGAGTTGACCTTATTTAACAAAATTGAACGTCACTTTCTAGCCAAACTACCAGGAGAAGCTGATGCGATTATTACAGATACCAAGAAAGTAATTACGACCTTAAACTCGCTATGTATTGAAATGGATCAGCGTTACGATCTGTTAAAAGATGCACAGGTAAGGAACATTAAAGAATACAACGAGAAGTTCATTAAAAGGAAGTTGAATCCAAACAATTCACACAGGTTCCTTCCTTATATCGTACTGATTGTAGATGAGTTTGCCGACTTAATGATGACTGCCGGTAAAGAAGTAGAAACACCGATTGCACGTTTAGCACAACTTGCCAGGGCGGTAGGTATACACCTGGTGCTGGCTACACAAAGACCGTCTGTAAATATTATTACAGGTACCATTAAAGCCAATTTCCCGGCCAGATTAGCCTTCAGGGTATTGTCGAAAATAGATTCACGTACCATTTTAGATAGCGGTGGTGCTGATCAGCTGATTGGTCGTGGCGACATGTTGTTATCGACGGGAAATGACCTGATTCGTCTACAATGTGCCTTTGTGGATACACCGGAAGTTGACCGCATATCTGAATTTATTGGTAACCAGCGTGGTTATCCGGAAGCCTACCAGCTTCCTGAATATGTGGATGAAGCGGCAGAAAATGCGAAGATGGATTTTGATGCCTCCGACCGTGATTCGATGTTCGAAGATGCAGCCAGACTGATTGTTATGCACCAGCAAGGTTCAACTTCCCTGATACAGCGCAAGATGAAATTAGGGTACAACCGTGCCGGAAGAATCATTGACCAATTGGAAGCCGCAGGGGTTGTTGGGCCGTTTGAAGGCAGTAAGGCCCGTGAGGTACTGATTCCAGATGATTACGCTTTGGAACAGTTCTTGGATAACCTGAAGAGTAAATAAATAAAAGAACATGATGAAAAATATCTTGGTGTTACTGCTGGTTTTCACTGGTATGAGCAACACCATTTTTGCGCAAAATGATGCTAAAGCGACCGCCATTTTGACGGCGATGAGCAAGAAATATAAAACCTATGGCACCGTTAAAGCCGATTTCACGATTACGGCTAACAATCCGAAAGCAAAGCTTAACCAAACAGACAAAGGCTTATTGTATGTAAAGGCCAATGCCAATAAATATAAATTGGTGATGGAGGATCGCGATTTGTTTAGCGATGGCAAGAACCAATGGATACACTTGAAACAGGATCAGGAGGTGCAATTATCTACTGTTGATAACGACCCTGATGCGCTGAACCCTGCGCAGATCTTTACCATTTATGAAAGAGGTTTTAAAGCCAGGTACGCAGGTGAAAGTAAAGTGGGTAGTAAAGTTTACCAACTGATTGATCTGACCCCTACCGACCCTAAAAAATCTTATAATAAAGTTCGTTTAACAATTGACAAAAATGCACTGCGACTAACAAAAGCGGTGATTTACGAGAAAAATGGCACTACATATACGTATAATGTGAAGTCATTTGTACCTAACGTGAAATTACCGGAATCGACATTTACATTCGATGTAAAAAAATATCCAGGTGTGGAGGTTGTTGACCTGAGGTAAGTTTTTTTTGCTAAATTAAGCAACTGATTTTAATCACTAAGTTTTGAAGATAACGTTTTTAGGGACCGGGACATCGCAGGGAATACCAGTAATAAGTTGTGGCTGTGAAATATGCAGCTCTAAAGATTTTAGAGACAACAGGCTCCGCACCTCTGTACTCGTAGAAACTGAAGATAAAACAATTGTTATCGACAGCGGACCTGACTTCAGGTACCAGATGTTACGGGCAGGTGTGAAAGATCTGGATGCTATTGTATTTACTCATGAGCATAAGGATCACATAGCGGGTTTAGATGACATCAGGCCTTTCAATTACCTGCTTAAAAAGGATATTCATATTTACGCAGATTCCCGTGTACAAAAGGCTTTAAAAAGGGAATTCTCGTATATCTTCTCCGACATCCACTACCCTGGCTTGCCACAGATTCAAATCCACGATATCGATAAGGAACCGTTTACCATTGGCGAAACCTTGTTTATCCCGATAGAAATCATGCATTACAAGTTGCCGATCCTGGGTTACCGCATTAACGACTTCACCTACATTACAGACGCGAAAACGGTGTCTGCTTCTTCGATCGAAAAGATTAAAGGCAGCAAAGTTCTGGTTGTTAACGCCTTGCAACGTTCTACACATATTTCTCATTTTAACCTGGAACAGGCGATTGCTTTTGCCAAGGAAATAAATGCTGAAACAACTTATTTTACCCACATCAGCCATAATTTGGGTTTACATGCTGAGGTTGAGCAGGAACTGCCGCCAAACATTAAACTGGCCTATGATGGATTAGTTATTGAGGTCTAACAATTGAATAAATAGTTGATAATAATTGCGGAATAAATATATATTTGCAGCAAGATACCCGGGTGGCGGAATTGGTAGACGCACCACCTTGAGGGGGTGGCGCTTGTAAGAGTGTGGCAGTTCGAATCTGCTTCCGGGTACGGTTAAATAATTGTCCTTTTGTAAATCAACGATTTATAGAAGGATTTTTTTTGCTACATACGTTTCAACATACACTTCTCACAAATTCCCTTCTTAAGCCTGGCAGACGTCATAAAGTTCTTTGTTAAATAGCCCTTGGCCTACTCTTAAAGGTCATCGTTTTCGATTTATCATGGTATATCATTTGACATAAAAGGTATGATGAAGAAGACATGGTTAAAAGTAGTACTCGCAATCTGCGTTATTTTGTTAATCATTGCTAGTATACATATGTTGAAAAATACTGAGAAAGGGACACCTGATACGGAACAAAAAGGAAATCCGCTAAACAAATAATTTGGTTTTTAATTTTATTATCTGTAACATAGCTTTTGAGCGCGTTAATTAGATGGGGTGCCTGATAAGGGCATCCCGTTTATTTTTTAGAGATCCTGGTTTGATGGATGCTGTAAACCTCTAACAGGTGGGTCATAAAGCTTTTTTAGAGATTGCAGAACATTGGTCCTCCGTGTCTCACTTAGTTGAGAAAACAAGCCAAAACAAAAACATCAAAGACGTTCAACAAGCTGCATTCCTATTAAATATAATAGCGGAAAAAGAAAAAAAACAATGGAATTATCGGCTACGCTAAAACCTCGTATATAATGCCAGCTGAACTATACTGTTATTGGTATTATTAATCCTTCCGTTAACAGCCTGGTTCATATAACCTACTTCCACATCAACCTTTGGGCTAAACCGGTATCCAGCTGCACCATATGCACGGTTCTGGTCGAACAAACTTCCATTAACCTGATCTTTGTTCTGAACGTTAAGAAAAACTTCGTTCTGAAGCGCCGCAAAGAATCCTTCATCGAATGATCCGTCAACCTTTTGAAGTGGCAACAAAAACCTAACAAAATAACGTGCACGTTGTGAAAACTGCTCCTCAACAAACCTTTGTTCCAGACGGAACCTGTGGCTTACATTAATTGAACTTAATTTGTGCTTGTAAATATACTGCTCCCAAATTCGGTGCTCGGTAAGGGTGTTGTCGTCAGCGCCATCTACCTTCAAAAAAGTAGGTGTATACAAGTAGCCGAGCGTGACATCGCTGCTTTTATTGATATAATAAGTAATACCCGGTCTGATCAGCACATTTCTAACGCCGTCCCAATCGTTTTGGGTACGAATCTGGAAGTCAAAGTGCATACCCCATTTATCATTAAATTTAGTGGAGTTCATTAGAAATAGCCAGCCTGCATTTTGGTTAACAGTCTGAGCGGTGGTCTTGAAATTCATGGCAAAAATGGCCACGATAATCAGCAAATATTTACGCATATCGGATATAATTTCCCGCAATTTATCCTTTTTGAGATAAAAATATAAAGAAAATCCGAAATTGCGGACAAGGAAATGTGGATTGGCATACGCTCCATTCTTGCCTTTTGTTGTTGAGATACAAGTTCCGTTAAACACTGAGAAAGGAATATGTGACACCAATCAAACCCATGCTTTCTTCGGTTAGCTGGCACCATATATCTGTACTTTTTCAAAAGGTAAATTGCTTACCAATAATACTGGCAATGAGATACTTTCAAATCAAAAAAGTCGTTAAAGTCTATACCTCCATCTTCACTCTGACAGGCAACAACCACCATTAAAAAAAACAGCAGTTTCATGCTTAAAAACACAAAGAAAACACAGATCATGATAGGCTTTTTGCTGGCCATTGCACTATCAACAAATGCACAGGTAAAAACCGATAGCGTAAAGAATAAAAAGTACCAGGCTACACCACCCCCACCACAAAAGTTTGGAGCCGAAGCCTTTCAAAAGTCTGATAAAACAGTAATTAGATGGTTAGGCAATGGTGGCTTTTTAATCAATAGCAGGGGAACCACAATTGCGGTTGACCCCTTATTAAAAGGGTTCGATATGCCTGTACTGTTCGAAGCTCCTGTAAATCCAAAAGAAGTTCCTCATCTGGATGCTGTACTGGTAACACATAGCGACAACGATCATTACAGTATCCCGACGCTAAAAGACCTGTACCCTGTTACGAAATTATACCATTCTACCATTTATGTAGACTCATTGATGAAGAATGAAGGATTTAAGTCTAAAGGACATGGAATTGGTGAAAGCTTCGATGTTGGAAAGGTAAAGATAAAATTAACACCTGCTGATCATGACTGGCAGAACCAGGATCCCAATAGAACTAGAAATTTCGCGAAAGAAGATTGTGCCGGCTTTTTGATCGAGACTCCTGATGGAACCATATGGGCACAGGGAGATTCAAGGCTCATGCCGGAGCATTTAAGCCTCCCAACTCCTGACGCCATTCTATTTGATTTTTCTGATAATGAATGGCACTTCACACTTGAAGGAGCATTGAAAATTGCAGAAACCTATCCAAATACACTGCTGATATTGTCGCATTGGGGAACTGTAGATGCTCCAGATTTCACGCCATTTAATGCTGATCCTGAGAAATTAAAAAGTTTGGTCAAAAACTCGGACCGTTTGGTTGTATTAGCACCTGGTGAGCCTTATGTTTTGTCGAAACTAAAAAAATAAAAGATCCAGCAAACTAACGAATATAAATAGCTAGCGCCCGTTACGCACAAATGATATAGTTAAGCTATAAAGAATATTAAAATTGGCAAAAATGAAAAATCTACCAAAAATAGCATTAGGTACATGGTCCTGGGGTAAAGGAGCCATCGGAGGAGACCAGATTTTTGGCAACTCACTTACCGCAGATGACTTAAAACCCGTATTCCATGCTGCAATGGAAGCGGGCCTCAACCTTTGGGATACTGCCGCAGTATACGGAATGGGTGCTTCTGAAGAGATATTAGGCAAATTTGTGAGACAATCACGCCGAGAGGACATTATCCTCTCCACTAAATTTACCCCAAACATGGCAAAAGCTACAGATTTTCCCGTGGAGGATATGTTTAATGAAAGCTGTGAACGTCTTGGTACTGATTATATAGATATTTATTGGATACACAACCCTACTGATGCCCCAAAATGGGTACCGGGTCTGATCCCTTTATTAAAAAGCGGAAAGGTAAAAAGTGTAGGTGTATCTAATCATAACCTGGATCAGATTAAAGAGGCAAACCAGATTCTGGAGAAAGATGGATTTGGCATTTCTGCCGTTCAAAATCACTTTAGTCTGTTGTATCGCGCCTCGGAAGATGCAGGAATTATTGACTATTGCCAGGATAACAACATCACATTCTTCTCTTATATGGTTTTGGAGCAAGGAGCATTATCTGGGAAATACAACACGCAAAACCCACTTCCTGAAGGTAGTGGAAGAGCCAAAAGTTATAATAAAACCCTCCCTCATTTGGAAAAATTAATATCGAAAATGAAAGACATAGGTGAAAGTAAAAATGCTTCCGTTGCGCAGGTGGCCGTGGCTTGGGCCATAGCGAAAAACACGATGCCTCTTATTGGGGTTACCAAAGTCTCTCAGGTCCACGATGCTGCAAATGCAGCCCGTATTACGCTTACAAATAATGAAATAGAACAGATTGAAGTGCTTGCCATAGAAACAGGGATTAATACCCGGGCTGCTTGGGAGGCCCCAATGACCTGAAACAGGTAACAAATTTTCATCAGTAATTGGTAATACCCACAACAAAATACTAAACCTGCAACGATGAAAATAATAACCATCGAAGAACATTTCATGCTCAAGAATATTTCGCAAAGGGTGACGGCGTTTAACATTAAGCAAAATGGTGGAATGCCGCCAGCTAATGCAGCTCAAAAGGACCTGATGGCTTTAGTATTACCTACAATGGACGATATTGAAGATGTAGGAGAACGTAGAATAACTTTCATGGACGAAAGCGGTATTGACATGCAAATATTATCTCACGCTGCTGGAAGCCCTCAGAATATTACTGACAAAAAATTAGCCATTGAATTATGCCAAGAAGCTAATAATGAATTGGCTGGTTTAATAAAACTTCATCCAACGAGGTTTGCAGGTTTTGCCGTTTTGCCAGTTGCAGATCCAGAAGCTGCTGCTGAAGAATTACACCGGGCAATAAACGAATTAGGTTTAAAGGGCGCTATACTTACTGGCACTTTCAACGGTAGCTTTTTTGACGAAGAAGAGTTTTTGCCTATTTTTAATAAAGCACAATTTTTAAATGTGCCATTGTATCTCCACCCTGCAATTATTCAAAAAGAAATTGCTCAGTATTATTATCACAGTAATAACTGGAGTCCTGTGGCATCGGCAATGTTTGCAGCTGCTGGTTACGGATGGCATATTGATTCAGGCATATCTGTGATTAGATTAATCGCTTCCGGCATTTTCGATAAACTTCCTAACCTGAAATTAATTTCAGGGCATTGGGGGGAATTGGTGCCTTTTTTCCTAAACAGATTAGATGAACAGTTAGGAATAACATTAAAACTAAACCGTAAAATTTCTGATTATTATAAAAGTAATGTTTATGTAACTCCGAGCGGACTTTTTTCTGAATCACAGTTGCAGTTTGCCATCTCGGAGTTGGGGGCAACTCAAATCATTCATTCTGGTGATTATCCATATTTAATAGACTATAACACCAGACAATTCCTTGAAAATGCTACTATTTCAACAGATGACAAAGAAAGGATAGGCTATAAAAATGCTGAAAAATTATTACGATTGTAATAATAGTAATAACCAAAGCAAGGAATTTACAGGCAGCCCATATTGTTATCTAAATAAGTCTTCCAATGTATCAAATCCGAACACTGGAACAGTAAATTATAACAATCCGTTACTTGAAAGAATCTGTTCCATTTCTCGTTGTAGCTTTAATGCTTCTTCTCTGGCTCTTTCTGCAAAATCTTCGCCATTACTTGCGTAAATAATACCGCGGGATGAATTTACCAGTAACCCGCATTGATCATTTAAGCCAAATTCACAAACATCACCTAAACTTCCCCCCTGTGCACCTACACCAGGTACTAATAAAAAGTTGTTTGGTGCTAGCCTGCGTATGTTTTCAAACTCTGCACCCCGGGTTGCACCTACTACATACATTAACTGTTCACTGTTAGCCCAGGTTGAGGATACCCTGATCACTTCTTCATAAAGTTTACCTTCTGTAATAGCCTGTGTCTGGAAATCGCGATGGCCTGGATTTGAGGTTAAGGCAAGCAATATCACCCATTTATCGGCATAGTTTAAAAATGGGCTTACCGAGTCCTCTCCCATGTAAGGTGCAACGGTAATGGAATCAAAACTCATCCCCGATTTCTCTTCATTAAAAAAGGCATCAGCATACATCGCAGAAGTGTTGCCAATATCGCCCCTTTTTGCATCAGCAATGCTGAAAATGGACTTTGGTATATATTTCCAGGTATCAATTAAACTCTGCCAACCCTGTACGCCACGAGCCTCGTAGAATGCGGTATTAGGTTTGTAGGCTACACAGAGATCCTGGGTGGCGTCAATAATTTGTTTATTAAATTCCAGTACAGGATCTTTATATTTCAGGAGGTGTTGCGGTACCTTTTCCAGTACTGTATCTAATCCTACGCATAAAAAAGAGCGCTTTTTCTGTATCTGTTCAAATAATTGAGCTTTGTTCATCTGTGCAATTTTTGCTGCAAATATGACAAATTATGAGGCAAATAATGCGTATATTTGAACAATCACCGAAAAATTAATTTCAACAATTTTATTTTTTTCTTGGAGATTAATTTACAAATACATACAATTGCAAGATAATTCTCTAAAATAATCTGATCATTCCAGAAAATCTCCACATTTTGCTTCAAAAGGCCAATCAAGCGTGTATTTTTTGCATTGTTCATTCCATAAATATTTATTACCAAAAATTTTCTACCATATATAATGTTTAATAAAACAGAATTAAATGAAAAACTCACAGCAGAACTGCGTGAGCTGGCTAAAGCTCATGGCATTGTAAATGCTGATGAGTTACGTAAGGCTGAATTAATAGAAGTAATCTCTCAAATTAAAGAGGAAGAACTTACGCCAGCGTTAACCGAAAAAGATCCTGTGCAAGAGAAAGTCGCAAAACCTAAAATGGCCAAATCCATGTCTACGGGCGACAAACCATTAAGAAAACGTGCTCGTATTACCAATAAGGATGATGCTGACGCGGGTCCATCAAACAGACCCACTTTATTTGAAGAGCCTTTAACAAAGAAACCTTTCGAAAATCTTCCTGAAGTTTTAGCCGAAGATAAAACTGCGGTGGTAGCTGCAGTTGCTGAGGAAAAACCAGAAAAAGTGGAAGCTACTGTTATTGCTACACCCATGGCAAATGGTGTTACTGTGCCTGTGGAACAACGGAAAGTTAAACCACAACGTGAAGACAACAGACAAAAGAATCCAACTCAAAACAATAATAAATCAAACGAAACCAGTTATTCTAACCTGGATTTCGATAATACCATCACTAATGAAGGTGTTTTAGAAATTATGCCTGATGGCTATGGTTTCTTAAGGTCTGCAGATTACAACTATTTGTCCTCTCCGGATGATATCTATGTTTCGCAATCGCAGATTAAACTATTCGGTTTAAAAACCGGAGATACTGTTAAAGGCAGTATTCGCCCCCCTAAAGAAGGTGAAAAATATTTCCCTTTGGTAAGGGTAGAAACCATCAACGGACGTTTACCTGCTGATGTTCGCGACAGGGTGCCTTTCGATTATTTAACGCCTTTGTTTCCTACAGAAAGATTTAACCTTTCTAACGATTCTAACAATTATTCTACCCGTATTATCGATTTGTTTACCCCAATTGGTAAAGGACAGCGTGGTTTAATTGTTGCTCAACCAAAAACTGGTAAAACGAACTTGTTGAAAGAAGTAGCTAATGCCATTGCTAACAACCACCCTGAAGTTTACCTGATTATCTTGCTGATTGACGAAAGGCCTGAAGAGGTTACCGATATGGCCAGAAGTGTACGTGCAGAAGTAATTGCATCTACTTTTGACGAGCCTGCAGAACGCCACGTTAAAATTGCCAATATCGTTTTAGAAAAAGCTAAGCGTTTGGTAGAATGTGGTCACGATGTAGTTATCTTGTTAGATTCCATCACCCGTTTGGCCAGAGCCTATAACACTACTGCTCCTGCTTCAGGAAAAATTCTTTCTGGTGGTGTTGATGCTAATGCTTTACATAAACCTAAACGTTTCTTTGGTGCAGCCCGTAATATCGAAAGAGGTGGATCATTAACCATCCTGGCTACAGCACTAACAGATACTGGTTCGAAAATGGACGAGGTAATCTTTGAAGAATTTAAAGGTACTGGTAACATGGAGCTTCAGTTGGATCGTAAGTTGTCTAACAAACGTATCTTCCCAGCTATTGACATTACAGCTTCAAGTACACGCCGCGACGACTTGTTACATGATAGAGATACCCTTCAACGTGTTTGGATCTTGCGTAATCACCTGGCGGATATGAACGCCCAGGAAGCAATGGAATTTGTGCAGGCACAAATCAAAAACACAAAATCAAATGAAGAATTCTTAATATCGATGAACAGCTAATACATGAAGAGACATATCCCTAATGCACTAACATGCGCAAACCTTCTTTCAGGTTGCATCGGCATTGTATTTGCCTTTAAGGGAGATTTAACAATAACGGCCTACGCAGTTTTAGTATCAGGAATCTTCGATTTCCTCGATGGATTTTCTGCCAGGCTGTTAAAAGTGAAATCTGAAATTGGCAAGGAGCTAGACTCTCTTGCCGATGTAGTGAGTTTTGGTTTTCTACCAGGTGTGGTAATGTTTCAGTTAATATCGCAAAGTAATTTTACTTCGCCTTACCTACCCTACACTGCTTTTTTAATTACCATATTCTCTGCTTTGCGTTTGGCCAAGTTTAACCTTGATACCCGGCAGACTGAAGATTTTATTGGTTTAAATACCCCGATGAACACCTTGTTTATTGTTTCCCTCCCATTTATTCAGCGGGACTACCCGGAAATCATTAACTCGACTATTTTCCTTATTGGAATCACCATCCTGACGTGCTGGTTACTGGTTTCGGAAATAAAGATTTTTTCCTTGAAGTTTGGTACTTCCAATTGGCAGGACAATAAAGTAAAATACATCTTCCTGATCATATCAGCGGTATTAATAGCACTTTTAAAGTTTGCAGCAATACCTATTGTACTGGTCTTATACATTACTTCGTCGTTTCTGCACTTTAGAAACGAGATAGAATCGTAAATATTTATAACGACTTTAAGCCCTTCGGTTTAAAGTCGTTTGCTTAATTCCGCTCTGGCATCATCAAGCTGTTGATAAAGCACATTTACAAACTCATTAACCTCAGCGAATTTTCCCGGAATTTTATCTAAATCCTGTAGGTCACGAGCGTGATGTTCAATCCATTGCATGTGTTCTTTGGCGTCATCGCGACCAACATAGGAAAAAGTAGGTTTCATTTTATGGGCACAACTCGCCGTCCTGCTCCAATCCTGTACATCGATCGCTTTTTTTAGATCGTCTAGATAGATGGGTGTTTGCTGTTTAAACATATCGATCATCTCTATCATAAATTCCGGACTATCGCCCGACATTTCACTTAAGTAAGAGAGATCCAGTGGGAGGTTATTCTTTTCGAGGTCTAGCATAAAACAAAACTAAAATAATTTTATAATTTAAACACCTTTAAATCATCTGGCAAATCTATTAATAGTTCCGATATTTTACTATGGAACACAGGATGTATAAAATCTCCAGCAATTTCTGCCATAGGAACCAATACAAACTTCCTTTTGTGCATCTCTGGATGTGGCACTTCCAGCTCTCCGGCAATGGAAATCACATCTTTACTATAGAAAATAATGTCTATATCAATTAGCCTCGCACCCCACTTCTCTTTCCTCACTCTTCCCAATTCTTCTTCAATTGCCAAAGCCTGCTTTAAAACTTCCTGTGCAGCTAGCCGGGTTTCTACCGCTATTGCAATGTTTAGGAATCCTGGCTGGTCTTCTTTCCCCCATGCCGCAGTTTCATATATCGACGATCTGGCTTTCACTGGGCCAATCTGATGTGCTATTGCTACAATTGCTTCTTCAATCAACGCATTCCGGTCCCCGAGGTTGCTTCCGAGTAACAAATAAACTAATTTAGTATCTAAACCCATATTAATCGCCATTAACGGCGGCTTTAAAGTTAGGAAACATTTGTGAGCTTATCACTTTTTGCAACCTAAGCCCAAACTGTTTCCTATATTTACAAAATCTAATACCTAAACAACTCATGAGAGAATTCTTCAAATATGTTTCTGCCACAGTAGTGGGATTTATGCTTTCAATATTCCTGGTCTTCATCTTTTTTATGTTCATCATTGGCGCCGTGCTCTCCTCCATAAGCGACGATAAAACGGTTGATGTAAAGCCTAACAGTGTACTTTACCTTAACCTGGATCAAAACATTAGAGAACGTACACCAAACACCCGTTTTGAAAACTTACCAATTATTGGTTCGTCTGAAAAAAGCATTGGTTTAAGAGATATGATCAGGGCAATTGAAAAAGCTAAAACTGATCCCAACATCAAAGTAATATACCTGAATGTAAGTTCCCCGAGTGTAGGTAAGGCATCCCTTAAAGAAATCAGAGACGCCATAATTGATTTTAAAAAAAGCAAAAAACAAGTAATTGCTTATAGTGAGGTTTACACACAAGATGCTTATTACGTGGCATCTGCAGCGAATAAAGTCTACCTATACCCTCAAGGTGCTTTAGAATTTAAAGGTTTCAATTCTGAACTGATGTTTTTTAAAGGTGCCCTTGAAAAAATGGGTATTGAAGCACAAATTATTCGTGTAGGTGACTATAAAAGTGCAGTAGAGCCTTTTATTAACGACAAAATGAGCGAGTATAACCGCCTACAGGTTTCTGCTTATGTAAATGGTTTATATAAAACTTTTCTGCAAGGGATTTCTGAAACCCGCAAGATTCCAATCGACAGTCTTTTTGTTATTGCCAATGATTATAAAATTCAACTACCAAAAGATGCAATAACTTTCAAAATGGTTGATGCATTGCGCTATAAAGACCAGGTGATTGATGAATTGAAGAAATTAAGTGGTATTGGTAAAAACGATAAAATTGTAGCCGTTACTATTAATGAATATGCAGAAAATGTAATAAGTGAGAAAACGTCCGACCGCTCTAAAATTGCAGTAATCTATGCCATTGGCGAAATCACTGACGGTGAAGGCAATGATGAAACCATTGGGTCAGAACGTATCTCCCGTGCCATTCGTAAAGCCAGACAGGACTCAAATGTTAAAGCTATTGTACTTAGAGTAAATTCTGGTGGCGGTAGTGCTTTGGCTTCCGATGTAATCTGGAGAGAAATGGAATTGAGTAAAAAGGTGAAACCGGTAATGGCATCATTTGGTGATGTTGCCGCTTCTGGTGGCTACTACATCGCCTGCTCTGCAGATTCGATCTTTGTACAGCCCAATACCATTACGGGCTCAATTGGTGTGTTCGGTATTATACCTAATTTTCAAAAGCTGTTAAACACGAAACTGGGTATCACCTTTGATGGGGTAAAAACCGGGAAATATGCCGATATCATGAGTGTAGACCGCCCGCTCACCGCCGGAGAAAGGTTTATTATTCAGAACGAAGTTAATCACATTTACGATGTTTTTGTTACCCGGGTTGCCGATGGCCGTAAGATGACTACAAAATATGTAGATTCTATTGGTGGCGGACGTGTTTGGGTGGGTACTGATGCCGTGAGACTTGGGCTTGCTGACCGACTAGGTAGCTTCCAGGACGCCATTGCTGCCGCAGGCAAAAAAGCTAAACTTAAAACATACCGCGTGGTGGAATATCCGGAAAAAACTGATCCTTTTAAATCGTTGATGGACAGCTCTACCGATAAAATTAGAACCTATTATGCGCAAAAAGAGTTTGGTGAGCATTTCCTGATGTATGAACAAATGAAAAAAGCTGTTTTAAATAGCGGCATTCAGGCACGTATGCCATTTAACATTAATATCAATTAATGGAAAATAAAACCATAGCCCGTACCCTACGCCTGCTTTCTCAGGTGATGGAACTGCATAAAGAAAATACTTTTAAAATAAGAACTGTGGCCAATGCGGCCCTGAAAATTGATAAACTACCTTACCCCATTAAAGGGAAAACCCTTGAAGAAATAGCGCAAATTGACGGACTGGGTAAAAGCATGTCCTCCAAAGTGTGGGAACTAATATCGCTCGGTACCCTCACTGAACTGCAGAACCTCATCGATAAAACGCCCGAAGGTGTTATTGAGATGTTAGGCATGAAAGGTATAGGCCCGAAAAAGATTGTGGTCATATGGAAAGACCTTGGCATTGAAACCCTAGGCGAGCTTTATTATGCCTGCAATGAAAACCGGCTGATTGAGGCTAAAGGTTTTGGCTTGAAAACCCAGGAGGAAATAAAAAAGGCAATTGAGTTTAAATTGGCTGCTGAAGGGAAGTTCCTTTACGCACAAGCCGAACATTTAGCCTACTCCCTGCATGCTGACCTTGCGCTGTGGCTCAACAACTTCGAAAATGCCCCACTGGTGGAAATAACGGGTGATTTTAGGAGGCGTTGCGAAATTATCACCGAACTGGATATTCTGGTTGGAACCGACCTGCCGGACGAAACTGCAGAAAAACTAAGGCTGTTTGAACCCTTTGAATTTGTTAAAGAAGACGATTACACCTACCATGCCCTAACTTCCATGGGTTTGAAAATCAGGCTATTCTTATCCAAGAAGGCAGATTTTTACACGCAATGGTTTAGCCTGACTGGAAATACCGAACATGTTACGGCGGTACTTGCCCTGGCGGGTACAGGAACCTATGCTTCTGAGGCAGAAATCTATGCCAAAGCGGGACTTGACTATATCGAACCTGAATTAAGGGAAGGCACCAATGAAATAGAACTGGCCAGAACTAAACAATTACCTGTACTTATTACTGACGAGGACCTGAAAGGGACATTACATAACCACTCTACCTGGAGTGATGGGGTACATACGCTTGAACAAATGGCTGTGTACTGTAAAGATGAGTTAAAGTTGGAATACTTGGGCATCTGCGATCACTCCCGTTCTGCTGTTTATGCCAACGGTCTAAACGATCAGCGTGTTTATGCGCAGCAAAAGGAAATTGAAGCCCTAAATATTAAACTGGCACCTTTTAAAATATTTAAAGGGATTGAAAGCGATATCCTGAATGATGGTTCACTTGATTATAGTGACGAAATTTTGAAAACATTTGACTTTGTTGTTGCTTCGGTACATAGCAATTTACGGATGGATGAGGAGAAAGCCACTGCCCGCTTAATTAAAGCGATAGAAAACCCTTATACTACCATATTAGGCCACCCTACTGGCCGCCTGTTGCTCAGCCGGAAAGGTTACCCTATCAATTTTGAAAAAGTAATTGACGCTTGTGCAGCCAATAAGGTGGTGATAGAAATTAACGCCAATCCTCTTCGACTTGACCTCGACTGGCGCTGGCACCGTTATGCGCTTGAAAAAGGGGTGTTACTTTCCATTAATCCTGATGCCCACCGCATGGAAGGATTCAAGGACATGCATTACGGCACATTGGTGGCAAGAAAAGGTGGATTATCAGCAAAACAGTGCTTAAATGCATTTAATCTGACAGACATTACTGAATATTTCCGCAATAAAAAATAGATTATACCTACCTTTATCGCATGATTAGTACCCTATGCAATAAGATATTTGATGATGTGATTAACGACTATCACCAACACAACCAAATCGATCATCCCATCAATAATCCATATCCTGTGAATACCCTGGAACACCTCCTGTATTTGAAGTGCTGGATCGATACGGCGCAATGGCACATGGAAGATGTGGTACGTAATCCTGATATCGACCCTGTAGAAGGTTTGCAATGGAAAAGAAGGATTGATAAATCTAACCAGGAACGTACTGATGTTGTAGAGTACATAGATAGTTATTTTCTGGAAGAGTTTGCTTCGGTTAGCCCCAAGGCCAACGCTAAAATAAACTCGGAAAGCCCGGCATGGGTAATTGACCGGCTGTCCATTCTTGCTTTGAAGGTTTTTCACATGAAGGAAGAAACAGAAAGAACTAATGTTTCTTCTGAACATACGGCAGCATGTAAACTTAAATTAGACATTTTATTGCAACAACGTCAGGACCTCTCAGGCAGTCTTGATGAACTAATAACAGACATTAAAAATGGCGATAAATACATGAAAGTGTATAAGCAAATGAAAATGTATAATGACCCTGCTTTGAATCCCATTTTATACAATACAAAATAAATGTCCGGCGCAGCTAAGATTCTGGTCATCAGATTTTCTGCCATGGGCGATGTGGCCATGGCGGCGCCTGTTATTCGGGAGTTTACTGATAAATACACTGATGCCGAAGTGGTTATGCTTAGCCGGGCGCTCTTTTCTCCCTTTTTTTCTGATCTTCGTCAGGTGTCCTTTCATCCTTTTGATCCCAAAAAGCAGCACAAAGGTTTCCTTGGTCTGCTTAAACTTTTTGGGGAACTAAGACGGCATCAATTCACCGCTGTAGCCGACCTGCATACCAACCTCCGAAGTGCAATCTTGTGTCTGCTATTCTTTTTAAGCGGTGTAAAGGTTAGGCGACTGGATAAAGGCCGCAGTGAAAAGAAAAAATTAACGCGTCAGGTGAACAAAGTATTGAAGCCCCTTAAACGGACGTCAGAACGCTATGCCGACGTATTCCGCAACTTGGGCTTTCCTTTCCAACTTTCGCATCAGTTGCCAACACGCGCTATAGCTCATGTAACCCCGGTACTACAGCCATTCATCGACGAGCAAAAAACACAGAAATATATAGGCGTCAGCCCTTTTGCCCAACATGCACAAAAGGTATATCCCTTAGACAAAATGGAATATGTGGTCCAGAAACTTTCCGAGTTGGGACATAAAGTCCTCGTATTTGGAGGAGGCCCGCAGGAAAGCGCTATTGCTGAGCAATGGGAGCAGAAATACCCAAACGTTCATTCCGTGATCCAAAAACTCAACCTTTCCCAGGAATTAGACCTAATTTCTCATCTTGATGTCATGGTAAGCATGGATTCATCCGGAATGCACCTGGCGTCTTTAAAAGGGATACCCGTGGTTTCTATTTGGGGCGCTACACACCCTTATGCAGGCTTTATGGGATATGGGCAGCACGATCAGGACACCGTCCAGTTAGAACTTGAGTGCAGACCCTGCTCCATATATGGCAATAAGCCGTGTTTTAGAGGCGATTTTGCCTGTATGAACAATTTGTCGGAGTTAATTGTTCTAAATAAGGTAATACAAAAATTATATGGCGAAACAACTTCTGCTGGTCAGACACGGTAAATCAGATAGAGGCAACATTAATCTTAAAGATTTTGATAGGCCCCTCAACCATACTGGAAATAAAAATGCACATTGCATGGCAGAAAGATGCCTCAATAAAGCCGTATCAACAAGTGTTCTCGTAAGTAGTCCGGCTGTAAGAGCGTTCACTACTGCTAAACATTTCGCGCAGGTCTGGAACAGACCGGCAGAGAGCATTATTACTGATTCGTCTATCTACGAGGCCGATACCAAAGATCTTTTAAAGGTGGTAAATAGCCTGTCTAATGATTATCATTCTGCAGCGCTTTTCGGGCATAATCCGGGTTTCACAGATTTTGCCAATTACCTGTCAGATGCGAAGATTTATAATATTCCGACCTCAGGCATTGTATTGCTACATTTCGATACAGCAAACTGGGCCGAAATTAGTTATCATACAGGAACAGTATTGTTATTTGATTTTCCTAAAAAAGCAGAAGAACCGCAGGTTTAGCTCGATTCAATGATTCAATAAAGCCTGTACGATAATATGAGGATTAGAACTTGAGGTGTTTTACCGTTAACCCATGGTTACTTAATTGTTTCAAAGAATCTACCCCAATTCTCAAGTGCGTTTCAACATAGTTAGTGGTTACTTTGCTATCACTTTCTGAGGTTTTAACACCTTCTGGAATCATCGGTTGATCTGATACAAGCAACAGAGCACCAGTGGGAATCTTATTGGCAAAACCCGCTGTAAATATAGTTGCAGTTTCCATATCAACAGCCATGGCACGTAGTGTTTTCAAATACTTCTTAAACTCCTTATCATGTTCCCAAACCCTGCGGTTGGTGGTATAACATGTTCCGGTCCAATAGTCTCTTTCGTGGTCGCGTATAGTAGTAGAAATTGCTTTTTGCAACGCAAAGGCAGGCAATGCCGGTACTTCAGCAGGTAAATAATCGTTTGAAGTTCCTTCGCCCCTGATCGCTGCAATCGGTAAAATCAAATCGCCTATTTGATTTTTTCTCTTTAAACCACCGCACTTGCCTAAAAATAAAACGGCTTTTGGCGTTATGGCCGATAGCAGATCCATCATGGTAGCAGCAAGCGGGCTTCCCATACCAAAGTTAATAATAGTGATTCCGTTTGCAGTAACACTTTGCATAGGTTTATCCAAACCCATTATTGGTGCACCGTCATTCCATTCTGAAAACATTTGAACGTATATACTGAAATTTGTCAATAAAATATACTTACTAAACTCTTCCAGCGGTCTGCCTGTATAACGGGGTAACCAATTTTTAACAATATCCTCTTTCGTTTTTAAACCTGATTGAATAGGTGAATCTACCTCTTTAACCTTCTTCACTTTTTTTTCTTTTACGCCCAATTCTTCCTTTTTAATTTCTTTTTCTTCGTTCATGGTTCTCTTTTTAGATTATCATATGCTAAGCCATAATTAAATGGTAAAAAAAATCCCCGTTAAAAACGGGGATCAAATTTTTAAGCAGCTTTTAACTTTTTAAAGTCGGCCTTTTCAAATTTCTCTACCGCATAGTCGAGGGTAATATTCAATTCCTTGACTCCCGGTTCTGACGGGATATCGAACATCGCGTCCAACATAATCGCTTCACAAATAGAGCGAAGTCCTCTGGCACCCAATTTATATTCCATCGCCTTATCAACAATAAAATCAAGTACGTCGTCGTCAAAATTCAATTTAACGCCTTCGTATTCAAATAACTTCACATATTGACGGAACAAAGAATTCTTTGGTTCTGTTAATATGTTACGCAAAGCCTCTTTGTCTAAAGGATTTAAGTGAGTTAACACCGGTACACGACCAATAAGCTCAGGAATCAAACCAAATGATTTCAAATCCTGTGGGGTAATGTATTTATAAAGATTTTTAAGGTCTAAATCAATATCATCCTTCTTAACCTTATAACCCACTGCCTGTGTGCGTAAACGATTGGCAATCTTACGTTCAATACCATCAAATGCACCTCCACAGATAAATAAAATGTTATTGGTATTTACAGGAATCATTTTTTGATCAGGGTGTTTACGTCCGCCCTGTGGTGGAACATTAACGATTGTACCCTCCAGGATCTTTAGCAAAGCCTGTTGTACGCCTTCACCAGAAACATCTCTCGTAATAGATGGGTTATCGCTCTTACGCGCAACCTTATCCACTTCATCAATATAAACTATGCCACGTTCAGCAGAAGCAACGTCATAATCAGCTGCCTGCAACAAACGGGTTAAAATACTTTCTACGTCTTCTCCAACATAGCCTGCTTCAGTTAAAACTGTCGCATCGCAAATGCAAAATGGAACATGAAGGATCTTCGCAATAGTTTTTGCCAATAAAGTTTTGCCTGTACCAGTTTCACCAACCAGCATGATATTTGATTTTTCAATCTCTACTTCATCCTCCTGGTTAATTTTTTGACTTAATCTTTTATAGTGATTATAAACTGCTACAGAAAGCACCTTTTTTGCAGCATCTTGCCCAATAACATATTGGTCAATATGTTGCTTTATTTCCAAAGGTTTTAATAAAGTTAACGACGCATCTAGGCCTTTCGTTTTCTTATTTCCCAATTCCTGCACCAGTAACTGATTGGCTTGCACTACACATTTATCACAGATAAATGCATCTAATCCTTCAATAAGCATCAGTGTGTCTTGCTTTCCGGATCCGCAAAATGAGCAACGGGATTCTTTATTTTGTTTAGCCATTTTATTAAATATTGTTAGAACCTAACACTTCGTCAATCATTCCGAAGTCTTTAGCCTCGCTAGAAGTCATCCAGTAATCACGATCGGAAGCTTTTTCAACCCATTCGTAAGTCTGACCAGAGTGACCAGCAATGATGTCATATAATTCTTTTTTTAATTTAAGCATCTCTCTTAAATTAATCTCCATATCAGACGCTACTCCCTGTGCACCACCAGATGGCTGGTGAATCATTACACGGGAGTGCTTTAAAGCAGCACGTTTACCTTTAGCCCCGGCAACTAATAGTACCGCACCCATGGATGCTGCCATACCTGTACAAATTGTTGCTACATCCGGTGTAATGTATTGCATGGTATCGTAAATACCTAAACCGGCATAAACAGAACCACCTGGGGAGTTAATGTAAATCTGGATATCCCTGTTATTATCAGTAGACTGAAGGAATAACAACTGTGCCTGGATAATGTTAGCATTTCCCTCATGAATTGCATCTCCTAAAAAGATAATTCTGTCCATCATTAAACGGGAAAAAACGTCCATCTGTGCAACGTTCAACTGACGTTCTTCGATGATATATGGAGTCATGCTTTTAGGCGACATATTGGTTTGCCCAATGAAACGATCTACATTTAAACCGTTTATACGGTGGTGTTTAACTGCGTATTTTCTAAATTCGTCTTTATCAATCTTCATGAGATCTATTTTTTAATTTCTATTCAGTAATCTATATTTCAATAATAATAAAACTATTTTGATTAATTATTATTGTATTGTAAAATGAAAAGAGTTAATATAAATAAGGCGGCCTAAAAAAGCCGCCTTATTCAATTAAATTAATATGTTTTGAGTATGTACTATACCAACTCTACAAATTTGTTATAAGGTATTTCTTTTTTATCCAAAGTGGCAACTGTTTGAATATATTCAAAAACTTTGGTTGCTTTCACTTCTTCAAAAATGCGGTTAGCGTTGTCTTTTTCCTTTAAGAAAGTAGTTGTGTATTGAGCTAACTGGTCCTCTGGCATTGGAGCAGGGCTGTACATTCTAAATTGCGCATCTAAACGTTGTTTAGCTGTTTGAAAAACATCTTCATATTTAATTTCGATGTTGTTGTCTTTAATCAGCTTATTCTCAATTAACGTCCATTTAAGGTTTTTAGCAAAGTCATCATATCCTTCTGCCAATTCTTCGTCTGTTAATTTCTCGTTAGTTGCTTTTAACCATTTACGTAAAAATTCGTCAGGTAATTCAATGTTCGAACCATCTACCAATTGCGTATACATATCGTTTTGCAATTTGCGATCAGCATCTTGCTTAAACATACTTTCCACTTCTTCGGTAATTTTGGCAGTAAATCCTGCCTCGTCTGTAACAACGCCTTCACCGAATATTTTGTCAAAGAACTCCTGGTTTAAATCCGATTCTTCTAAACGGTTTACATTTTTAACCGTTACCTTGAATTTAGAATCTACTTTTTCAGCATCTTCCTCGCTGATATTCAAAACCTTGGCAATAATCCCTTCATTGTTATCAAATGCTTTCTGAAGGTCTAATTCAACAACATCATCCTTTTTCAAACCAATTAAGGTCTTTAAGATTTTCTTGTCTTTTACTGCATCTAAGCGAATAGAGCCTGTTGCTGTAATACCACCTTCAATAATCGAACCATCAGCGTCAAGCTGTGCTAAATCGGCATAAAGTACGTCATCCGCCTCCGAAACTTCCGGATTTGTCATCTTACCATAGCTGCGTCTGATGTTTTTGATACGAGATGCTAAAGTTTCTTCGTCGGCTTTAACGATATATTGGGTAAACTTATCTTTTTCTGTGATGTTTACGTCAACTGCTGGGGCTAAACCAATTTCGTAGTCGAATTCAAACTCATCGGTGTTATCCCATTTAAATTCTTTGGTGTTATCCATTACCGGTAATGGCTGACCAAGAATTTCTACTTTATTTTCAGTTAAGTATTTATTTAAGGTTTCGCTTAACAAGTTGTTGATCTCTTCAACAAGAATTGCTTTACCATGTGTCCTTTTGATATGCGATGCAGGAACCATTCCTTTACGGAAACCAGGGATAGTTGCCTTTTTAGCTTGGTCTTTAATGGCTTTTTCTACCTTTTCAGTATAATCTTCAGGTGCTATTTTAATTTTTACAACTGCGTTTAAGTCGTTAATCTTTTCCTGTGTAATATTCATATTTCTGAATCAAATAATTAAATTCTTTATACAAAAATTCCCCCGAAATTTTTCGGAGGAATTTAATGTGCGGATGAAGGGACTCGAACCCCCACGCCGTGAAGCGCCAGATCCTAAGTCTGGTGCGGCTACCAATTACGCCACATCCGCAGTTAGGAGTTGTTTAGGACTGCAAAGATAGAGATAGTTTTGATAAGTCAAAATGCTTTTCTAATTATTTTCAATAAAAATTTAAAGGCCGCTCACATATGTTTAAACCGAATACTAGGCCTATATTTCACAGCTTTCTGATAACGAGACGCATAGCTTAATCCTAACACAAATCTGCAGCTAAATTCCACCTGGGAAAAGTGCCGTAAATATTTTCATAAATTTTTAATATTTTTATTTTAATGGTTTTCGGCCGGTCATTATATTTACCATCACAGGTTACATACCAATGAATATGCAATGCTTCAATGTCCTCAATCAGCATCTGCACAGGCCAGCAATTCTTTCGTTTGGTCTCGTCGAAATGAAGACCATCCACCAAATTTTCCCGTAATCCATCATGCAAAGATGGCTCTTCCTGTTTTCTCGTACCTGGCCGGTGATAACCAGTTTTACCCACATAAATCAGTTCCACCCGCCCTTTATGCAATGCATATACTAAGAAAACACCAAATTGATCACGCGGAGCGTTGCAAACTTCTTCCAGACGATCTGTGGCCTGAAAAAAGAAGTTGCCATTCAGGTTGTATTTTTCTAGTTCATCAAACATTTTCGCCCGTTTTAATGCACATTAGATTTTTCTTTAATTTATTAAATAGTTTCCATATGCCAAGTTTTATGTGGCTAATTCTTAAATTTTATCTTATTTTTAATCATCAAAAAAACACGCATCACCATGAAAATAAAATCCTTTTTAACCGCAGCAGTTACTATTTTCCTGCTCGCGGGCATCTTCACTGTCCCGGCTTCGGCAGTCACGAAACCTCCAAAACGACAGTATTACCAGCTTATTATCTACCATGTGGCTAATAAAGGTCAGGAGCAACGCTTGGATAAGTATCTTTCCGAAGCTTATTTGCCGGCACTGCACCGCCAGGGCATTAAAACTGTTGGCGTCTTTAAAACTGCAAACATGGATACTGCTACCAACAAAAGAATGTATGTATTGATCCCTTTTTACACCCTAACAGGATTTGGTAACCTCGAAAGTTCGCTTGCCAAAGACAAGGAACTTGCAGAGAAAGGAAGCGACTACATCCATGCAGCACACAACGACGCACCATATGTCCGTAAAGAATCCATCCTCATGTATGCCTTTAACGGGATGCCGCAACTTAAAACACCTGAGTTTCCTGGACTTAAAAGTGAGCGCATCTATGAATTGCGGAGTTATGAAAGTGCTACAGAAAAGCTTTACAAAAACAAAGTCGCCATGTTTAATGACGGCGAAATGGAAATATTCGATCGTATCGGAAGCCAGCCAGTGTTTTATGGTGAAGTAATAGCTGGAAGCCGTATGCCCAACCTGATGTATATGACCTCCTATAGTAACAAAGCTTCACGTGACGAACAATGGAAGAAATTCGGAAACGACCCTAAATGGAAAGCCATGGCCAGCCAGGAAATCTACAAAAACAACATGCAGAAGTTAGACGCGATGCTCCTCTCGCCGACAGCCTATTCAGATTTTTAATTAATAAACAAGAAAGCAGTTCAAATGAACTGCTTTCTTGTTTATCCATATATGGATTTAGCCTTTTTCATCGCTGCTTCAAGGTCAATACCCTTCCCGAGGGCACCTTTAAAAATATCACCTTCCTTTTTTAGACGATCCACCGCATTAAATATGTTAAAGTCCTGCATTTTTAATCCTGGTTTCAATTCCTCCCAATGCAAGGGCATAGACACCGTAGCCCCCGGTTTTGGTCGCAAAGAATAAGGTCCCGCGATGGTTGCCCCAGGACGGTTCTGCAGAAAATCAAGGTACATCTTCCCTTTTCGATTAGCAATCATTCGCTCCACACTGGTAAATTCAGGTATTTGCTCGTGAACAATATTCACCAGGATCCTGGCAAACAACTGTGACTGCTCATAAGTATATTTTGCTGCCAGAGGGATATAAATATGTATACCTGTAGATCCAGAAGTTTTGCAATAGCCTGGAATACCTATGGCATCTAACACTTTCTTCACTTCCAAAGCCGCTTCAATCACCTGGTCGAAGGTGTTTTTATCAGGATCCAGATCAATTACGCAATAATCAGGGTTGTCGGGCGACTGTACCCTGCTAAACCAGGGGTTCATTTCAATACATCCCAGGGAGGCCATCCACAATAAAGCCGCCTCATCAGTAGCCACCAGGTACTCTTTTTCTTCCCCATCGCTGGTGGTATAGGGAAATGTCTTTGCCCAGTCAGGCCCTTTGCCCTTAATATCCTTTTGATAAAAGCCTTTGCTGTGGATACCACCGGGAAAACGATTCAAGGACATCGGACGGTCTTTTAAATAAGGCAATATGTATTCCGCAACCTGGTAGTAGTAATTAAACATATCTCGTTTTGAAACTTTGTCTTCTGGCCAGTATAACTTACTCAGGTGGGTAAATTTTAATTCATGTCCGCAAATCTTACGCACCTGTGTCTCATCAGTCGGATTCAGCAACGTTCTTCGTTCTTTGGCTTTCGGTGCTTTTACCAGCGTCTTCTTATCTTCCTGAGCATCGGCTTCCACCTCTGCGTCCACCACTTCTGTTGTTTCCACAGGCACCTCACGAATTACTTCTTTTGCATTTTTATCTATCCGCATTCCCTGAAAGGAAGGATGACGAAAAACCCCATCCGTAGTTACCTCACTAAATGCTACTTCACAAACAAGCGCTGGCTTGAGCCAGGTGGCTTTCGCTTTGGGCGGATTCGGACGGAAACGCGATGGTTTATTTACATCGGGCTCTGTAGTAAACGGGCTTTCATCCGTAATTAAAGGCTTAAACTGTGCCATCATCTCCTTCTGCAGTTTGTCAGAGAAACCGGTGCCCACTTTACCCACATAAGTGAATGCACCGTCCTCATAAACACCTAACAGTAGCGAACTGAACTGCTTCACCGTATCCTGGTTCTTCGTAAATCCGGCAATCACTACCTCCTGCCGTTTACTAACCTTTACCTTTAACCACTCTTTCGAACGGTTACCTGAAGCATAAGTGCTGTCGCTTTTCTTTGCAATAATTCCCTCAAGGCCCATCTTTTCAGCGGCATGAAAAAAATCGATGCCACTTGAATGAAACACTTTACTCATGCGCAGGCGGTCATCATCAGTAGGCAATATCTCTTTTAGTATGGCCTGGCGTTCAATTAAAGGCATATCCATCAAGTTTTTACCCTCATACCACAACAGGTCAAACACATAATAAACCAGTTCCCCATCTGCTTCACTTCGCCAGTTCTGCAAATCACTAAAATTAGACCTGCCCTTTTCATCCAGCACCAGGATTTCACCATCAAATACGGCATTGAACTTCAACTCCTTTAACAAGTTAAATATGGGATAAAATTTTTCCTCAAAAGATTTATTGTTACGACTAACCAACTGAACCTCCCCTTTTTCAATAAAAGCCAGGGCACGGTACCCATCCCATTTTACTTCATATTGCCAGCCCGGATCATCAAATGGCTCATCCACCAGGGTTGCCAGCATGGGCTTTATGTTTCTTGGCAGCTTACTCTTGGGTGCCGATTTCAGTAACTTGGTGGTGTCTATTTCCTTTTCCGGTTCGTCTTCCAGTGATGGTTCTACTTCCTTGGCCGGTTTGGCAGTCTTTGATTTTGCGGTTTTGGTTTTATCACCTGCTTTTTTCGTTCCATTAGTCTTTGCAGCCTTCACGGGCGTTTCAGCAGTATTTTTCTCTACTTTTTCAATCGTTAAACCGGAAACTACCGACTTATCCTGTTTGGTAATATCTTTGGCAGATGCATATTCATCTTTATGTTTAATCAGCAGCCAGGCATTGTCGCCCATACCGTGGGTTTTTACCAACGCAAATTCTCCCTGCAGTTTTTCACCATGCAGTTTCACCTTCACTGATCCTTCGGCCAGCTGCTTCAGTAAGTATTTTTCCTGTGCTTTTTTTCCCTTAATCGGATCCAGTGGCTCATAGGTTCCTTCGTCCCATACAATTACAGTTCCCCCACCATATTCTCCCTTCGGAATAATGCCCTCAAAAGTCCGGTAATCATAAGGATGGTCTTCCACCATCATCGCCAGTCGTTTCACTTTCGGGTCTGTAGAAGGTCCTTTGGGCACCGCCCAACTTTTCAACACACCCTCCATTTCTAAACGGAAATCATAATGCAGCCGGGATGCATCATGTTTCTGAATCACAAATACCAGGGAGTTTTTATCCTTAGCTTTTCCAGATTTTGGTTCAGCGGTTTTGGTAAAGTCCCGCTTCTCTACATATTTTTCAAGACCCATAGTTTTCATGTTGGTTAACACCTCAACAACCCGGCGGCCTGAATGGTTTTTATAACACCCTCGTGTAATATACTTTAGAGCCCCCATGCCCATCATCCCTGATCCAGGCCACCAATAATTGGTCACCATTGGGAGTAAGCACTGCATGGTGGTCGGCAAATTGGCCATTGGTTACAGCTATAGGGGCAGCTTTCACGCCAGCACCCTGTATATGCAACATGATCTTAGCCAAGCCTGCTGCCTGGTGGTGCATCGGCGAGGACATCTTCATCGGTTTGGCCGCCGTTTTTGGCTCCTGTTCTATGGTGTTTTCATAAACAAGTGCCAGCTGATTAATCCCTAAGGTTACCATTTGGGGATGCCTGCCCGTTGCGCTTATTAAACGTCTCTTTTGAAACACTGAACCCTCGTCGGCCTGAGCATAATAAATCCCTGGCGCGCCGCCTGCAGTAAACCACAGGGCATGGATACTTTCAGGAGTGCTGGCTAAGGACGGACCTGAGTGCGGACAACCATTTATCTCCCAATTGTCGTAACTAATTGTTTTTCCTGCTGAGAATGTTTTACCTCGATCAGCTGAATACAGGTAGGCCATATCCCGCACTTGCTTTTCGGATAATTCAGAAGACGACATGATACTTCTGTAAGCCACATGAATATTGCCGGCAGCATCTTTAAGGATATTCGTTCTGCAACACTCACAGGTTCCTTTATCCAGCACACGTTCCTGAACAAAACCTTTTCCTTTCTCTGTACGGGCAAAAAATAAGGTAGAACCCTTAACCGTTTTTCCAAAGCGGCCATCAAGCCAAATCGCCGCAAGCTCACCATCAGTCAAAGTGGTCACATCGAAGAAACCCCTGCCATAATGATGAGAAGTATCCGTATGCAGAAAAGACTCCCTGGCCCAGGTCTTGCCATGATCAAGTGACACGGTATAATATATTGCTCCTGCAAAAGGATTCTTCTCTTGTTCAAAACGTTTACCGTAAAGGGCGAAAACTGTTCCATCTGCTTTAAATGCAATTTTACCCATGCTTTCTGCCCCAGTGCTGCAACCTGCCGATCCGGCGACTGTTACGGGTGCCGAAAAATCTTGCGCAACCGCATCATAAACCGCGTATTTCAGCTGAAACGGCGCTTGTTCGTTCTCTTTCTCCGACCAGCAAAGCACTGGGTTACCTTTATGGTCTTTGGTAAAATAAGCGCCAACAGCATGGCTACTCGTTTTATTTAGGGCCACTGGTTCCATCGGTGAAACTGCAGCTTGCTTACAGGCAGTCCAGCCAATCACAGCAAGGAATACCATCAATAATTTATATCGTTTCATGTTTAAAATATCCATTTAAGATTTAAGCCACCATAACCGTTTCTTTTCGGGGAAGGCTGGTAATAAGCGGGTTGCGCGCCATTATAACCTACTGCATTTAAGGCTACAATTGAACTGTAATTTTTATTAAGCAGGTTATCCATACCCATATAAACATTGATGTCCAGTTGCCTGCCGACTTTAACCTGATATCCTATTTTCCCATTTAGTAAATGGTATGCTGCATTAAATGCGCTATTGGCATCATTGACAGGTAATTTATCACTAAAAAAATAACTCCCGTAGAAGTAAAAGCCAAGTTTGGTTTCCAGGTCTAACCCTGCATTAAACACCCAGGGTGCAATACCTGTAAGCGCATTCCCATGGTATCGTGCAGTAACTTCGTTAGCACTATTTAATACGTTATAGTCCTTAAACGTAAAGTCTGAATAGGTAACCGAAGCATAAGGACGAAAAACTTTCACCTGCTGGTCGTCTTCTGCTTGCACCCATTGGTATGACAAGGCTAGCTCTGCCCCATTGTGACTGGTTTTACCCGCATTGTTGTAAATGGTAATGCCCTGCTGTACCGACTGAGCAATCAGTTCACCCTCCATATCCATTTTAAACAATGCGAAGTCATAAGCCAGGCGAGATTGCATTAAATTGCCTTTTGCGTTTAGTTCATAATTAACCGCTTTTTCAGCTTGTAACGCAGGATTGATCGATCCGTCAACGTTTTTAATCTCCGAACTTGATGGAGGTGAAAAACCTGTGCTCACACTGGCATGCAAACTTAGTGCATCA
The DNA here is from genome assembly GCF_045627485.1 of Pedobacter sp. GTDB lineage: Bacteria > Bacteroidota > Bacteroidia > Sphingobacteriales > Sphingobacteriaceae > Pedobacter. Next base: position 41,008 of record NZ_JAZQNU010000138.1, read on the forward strand.
CTCACATGCTGACTAATGGCAAGCCGTGGATTGGCCTGCGGTTTAAACTTCTTCACACCACGCTGCTCCTGCTGCAAGTAATTATTTACATCGTAACTTAAGCTGTTGTAACTTAAACCAAATGTTAGCGCGGTATTTTTGGCAAGCTGCGTTTCCGACTGATAAAACAACGAATACTGGGTGTTCTTATAATCAACATTACCTGTTAATTCGCCTTCCTTCCCATGGTTATTCACGTATTGTGTTCCTTTGGTTAAACCCTGGTTATATTCGGCTCCTACGGTAAATCGAGTAGGCAAAACACTAAATTCAGGGTCGTAATTAAACCGAGTCCGTCCCCCGAAACTTTGATAGGTATTACGCAGGTAAGCATAAGCCAGCGGATGATCAAGGTCGTAAAAGTATGTGAATACACTACTGCTATTTGATAAATGCTCATTAAATCGGTATTGCTGCCCCATGCCAATGCGCGTCCAGGTCTGGTACCGGGCTGCAGCTTTATCAACATTTGTAGCGTTGGCTTGCAACGGATTAGCATCAGCTTGTGCCTGGGTTAACGCACCCGGGATCTGTGAATTCTGTTGCGTGCGATTCAGCAATAACGTGATGATCCGCTTATCGCTTGGGAACAACTGGAAATTACCTGTCATAAACCTTCTCATATCTTTGCTGTGCTCGCGGTAACCACCATATTCCTGCCAGCCATAAGACAGGTAGCTATTCATCTGATCGCCACCATTTCGATAGGTGCTGGACAGCCTACGCAATCCGTAAGCACCCGCCAAGGATGCCACTTCAATACTTTGCTCCTGGTATGGTGCACGCTGCAGCTGAAAATTAATCACTCCGCCTGTTCCCGCGCCATAGATACTCGATGCAGGCCCCTTGATTACTTCTGCACGTCCTACACTGTTAATGTCCAACGCTTCTATCCGCGTGGTGCCATCAGCTTCCGTCAATGGAATCTCATTCAGGTATACTTTAATATTGCGCATACCAAAGGAGGCACGCACACCATTTCCGCGGATAGAAATCCTTGCTTCTGAAAGTGTGCTTTGGTCCATCCTAACTCCCGGAATCCCATTTAAAGCCGATTGTAATGATACACCAGATCCTCTGGAAAGGGTAGCCGAGGTAATCAAGGCCACAGAACCCGCAGTTTCTTTATTTGTTTTATGGCCATCATAACCCTGCACCCTAACTTCATTAAGCCGGTTTACATCAGCTTCCAGTTGTACATTAATGTTTTTTTGTTCACTGCTAAGGGTAAACACCTGAGTTTTATAACCCACCAGCACAACCTTAACAGCTGTTTCAGAGGGCGTAACCTTAATTTCGAATAATCCCCTTTCATCCGTCTTTCCAATCTCTTTGTTTAACGATGATTTTATGGTAGCCCCGGCAAGTGCCTGTCTGGTTTGAGAATCATAGATATGCCCTTTAAAGGCAAGCTCCTGTGCCTGTACCGAAATAGCGTGTAGGGCAAAGCCAATTAAAAATACTAGTTTTTTAAATTTCATTAGATAATATAGTTTTCAATAGCCATACGCTGAAGCATAGTCTATCACCGACGATCGCTAAAAGCGCGTCAATTCCATTTACAGCCCTTGTTTTCCATGATTTTTAAAAAATAGGTCACAAGGGGTTAATACGTTCTATGGAACGTTTCAAAAACGAAGTAAATAAAACTATACTTTTGGAGGATGGAAGATCATAGCAGAATGCGTTGGGAGCGCAAAAGGCAGCTCCAAAACAACCATTGGCTTCAACAATTGCGAAGGAATTTCTATCACAATTTCCTGGCTCATGCATGCATCATGAAATACACTTTTTTTGGCGGCCTGCTCCTGGTTTTTCTCTTTTTCTGCTGCTTGTTTCAGCTGCTTTGATAAGTAACATTTCCCATTACATTGTAACACCGGTTTATCTCGGTTTTCACAAAGTACGGTGGCAATGTAATTCTTGTTAAATTCAAAGCCCACGTACACGAAATATCGGCTAAGGTTAGCCGACAGGGTCGTGAAGATTAAAAGGAAGGCTAAAGAACTTCTTACCATTTGGGCGCAAATATACGCCTAATCTATTCTAGCTTGGCACACTTTTTTATAATAACTTAATTATCAACTATTTTAACTCACCAAAAACCTATTTGCCAATATTCTACTTATACAGTTAATAGTTCAGTCCTTTTGTTTGCCCTTCGCTTAAATGGCTTATGAACAGCTTCAAAACCATCCTTTATCTTGTTGTCATCGCTTTGTTGTTTGCAGCCGTCGTGACTACAAAAAACAGTTTTCTCCTGCGCACAGACCACGCCCCCCAGGGAATGCTTTCCATGCAATTTGCTTTTACCGAAGCGCAGCAACAGCAAATTCTTAAAGAGTGGGAAAGTGCCTATATTAATGAACAAACTTATAGCCGCGACACCGTCATTACAGGAAAATTAACCGGGCTCGATACTGCAATAAAACAAACCAAAGCCAACGATTATTTTATAGTTTTATACATCCTGTTTTTCTTTTTAATCTTTTACAAATTCAGAAAAGAGTTGTCTCTGGGCCCTCATTCTACCTATCGCAGGCGATGGCTACTTTTGTTCCTGTTAGTACTGTTTGCGGGTATTGCAGACCTTATAGAAAACAGCTACCTGTTACGGGCTTTCGAGAATGAGCCCCTAGCCCCGCACAAAATCCCACCCCCATGGAAAATTTACGGCCCTGCCCTATTAAAATATGCACTACTAACCGGTACTCTTTATTATTTCTGTATTAAAATAGGCATCCTTAACCACATACGCATATGGCTAAAAAGACTCTCCGCTTTACTAAGGTCCTTTGTCATCTATAGCTGGAAATTCCGCATCGTTCTTCTGGGGCTACTGAGCCTTTTTTTACTGCTGGCCTTAACCGATCAGGGGCAAGATTTGTTAGTCACCATTAACACCTCAGATTGGGGTATCTTCTGGTTTTATAGTGTAACTACGGTACTGGCCATGGTTAACTGGCTACTTCCAAAAGTTTACGATAACATGCCCCAGGTAGACCTTAAAAAGGTTACCGCCCCTAAATTAGATTTTACTAAGGAGCATAGAAGGGAGAAGCTCGACTTCGCACGTTTTCTTGGCGCCCTCACTTTTATCATCCCCGCCATTTGCATTATGATTACCATGCAAAACTACCATATCCATTACCTGATCGACAGTATTCCTCCCCTCCTGGTTTTATTTGTAATTGCGGTGTTATACATCAACATCCTTCGGTACAACTGGCTCGATTACATTTATAAACCAAACGGCGTATTTAGCAGCACAAGGTATACCGTTACCATGCTCATCATTCTCCTCACTATTATCTTTTGGGGCCGCTCAGAAGAAACTCGTGCTCCTTACTACCTTACTTACCTTGCATTAGGGTTTCTACTCCTTTCCTTTGCCTTTTTACTTACCGTTAGCTACCGAAATTGTATTCGCCATTTTGAGCACATGGCCATATCCCCCATTATTTTGACAGCAGGTGTACTGGTGAGCCTTCTTTTCATTGCGTTCAACTTTGAGGCGGTGGTCTTTCTACTTACCCGAAACGATCGATTTTACACCTTGCCCGTGGTTATTGCAGCCTTAGTAGCTTATACACTGTTTTTTTCCTTCTTGTTGGTTGCAGGTAACCGAATGGGTATACAATTTATAACCCTGTTTTTATTGGTCATTGTTTATAAGTCTGCGGTAAGTATAAACGACATCCATAAAATTCACCTGATAGCGCGCCCAGCAGCGCAATCCAAACCCCAGACCTTGCGTAGCTACACACTAACCTGGCTGGAACACCGTAAAAAGGAAATTGCCAATCATAACCAGCAATACAACCTGGGGTATCCGGTATTCTTTGTAAATGCTTATGGCGGTGGCATCAGGGCTGCTGCCTGGACCACCATGGTGGTGGGGCGACTGGATCAGATGCTCCATAAAATGCCCGGCACAAGAGTCAGAGACCACGATTTCCAGCATCATGTATTCTCCTACTCCGGCACCTCAGGTGGCACTATTGGTATATCACTGTTGGTTTCCTCAAGACTGGAACACCATGGAGGAAAAACCGACGAAACATTCTACCCTGAAAATATACTGAAGTTATACCAGCACGATTACCTTACCGCAACGCTGACCGGGTTGTTTGGCCGCGATGCCTTACAATCGCTCATTGGTGTTAAGTTATACCCAGATCGCGCCCGGATTCAAGAACAAAACTGGGAAATTTATATGCGCCGAAACGGCATAAATTACCAGGTGCCCATGCGCACTGGATGGCTGCCTAATATGATCGATGTGCCCCTGTTTTTCTCTAATACTTACGACATCAATACAGGCTATAAAGGCATTATTTCACCAGTGCACTTAAAGGGTACCGATTTTCCCGGCACGGTGCTTTTGCAGGAATTTATTAAAAGTAACGAAGACCTGTATCTAAGTACGGCTGCCTTCATCAGTGCCCGCTTCCCATATGTAAGCCCGACAGCAAAATTTGATGAACGACATCATTTTACAGATGGTGGCACCCTGGAGAACTCAGGTGCAGAAACCTCCCTACAAGTATTTCAGGTATTTAAAAGCGTATGGGATTCCTTACAACACAAAGACCCATCTTATCAAAACTTAAAGCTAAAAATAAACTTTCTATCCCTGCCTAACAGCATCCCCGTATTAGATTCGGTAGAACGGATAAAAAACCTTTACGAACCACTGGCGCCAGCCCTGGGTTTATTAAACAGCACCAATGGCAATACAGTAAAAGCCGACACCATTAACAGGTTCCTGGCAAAGAGAAATAACTGGAATTACTTTTCCATCAACCCCAGGGTGGTTAAAATCAAAGAAAATGTATGGCCGGTACTGCCAATAGGCTGGCAAATTTCAGACTATGCTTTACAACAGATGCAGCTTAGCATCATCAAAAACCAGCCGGTGCTCGATTCCATCACCAGGCAATTCCAAGCGCCAGAACAGCCCTTATAACAAGTCGTTGGCCAGGTTGGCTAATGCACTTCGCTCCCCTTTATCCAGGGTGATGTGCGCATAAAGCGGATGACCTTTTGCACTTTCAATTAAATAGGACAATCCGTTACTTTCTGCATCCAGGTAAGGCGCATCTATCTGGTGGATATCGCCCGTAAAGATGATCTTCGTATCTTCTCCGGCCCTTGAAATAATAGTTTTAACTTCATGTGGCGTCAAATTCTGAGCCTCGTCAATAATAAAAAAGACTTTAGTCAGTGTACGCCCCCTGATAAAAGCCAAAGGAGTAATCACAATCTTTTCAGTACTCAAAAACTCATCAATCTTAGCCTGCACTTTAGGGTCGTGGTTATACTGCCCTTTAATAAACCGCAAGCTGTCCCAGATCGGAGCCATATACGGATCTATCTTTGACTTGGCATCACCTGGTAAAAACCCGATGTCTTTATTGCTTAATGGAATTATGGGGCGGGTAACATAAATCTGCCGGTATTCTTTACGTTGTTCAAGGGCGCTTGCCATAGCCAGTAAGGTTTTCCCGGTTCCTGCTTTCCCCTGTATGGTCACCAGTTTAATGTCGCGATTCAGCAATGCATGCATAGCAAGCGCCTGCTCTTCATTTTTAGGTGAAATTTTAAAAGCACTGGCCGCTTTGATCAGCGAAAGGTTATTTGATTTTACACTATAAAAGGCCAAACCAGATTTACGGCCGCTCTTTAACTGGTAAAAATGATTGCCTTGAGTATACGGCAGGTTAATAGCATCGCCCTTCAGACTCCCGGTTTCTCTGAGCTCATCAAAAGGTAATGCGGGCACTTTCACCAATGTGGTCTTGCCAGTATACAGGTCGTCCACATTTTTCACCTTGCCGGTTTCATAATCCTCTGCAAAAAGCCCCAGGGATTTCGCCTTCAGCCGCAAGCAAATATCTTTAGACACCAGCACTACTTTTTTATCACTGAACTCCTCTTTTAATCCCAATGCAGCATTCAGGATCCGGTGATCAAACTTTCCGGAACCAAAAATGGCCTCTGCATTTTGTGAGGTCGGAGCTATATCCATTACCACCTTGAACCTTCCCCCTTTGCCGCCTTTAATCGGATGCCACGTTGTCATCAGCTGTTCGCTGGAAGCCTGATCCATTAGCCTTATAAAACTCCTTGCTTCCGCATTGCGAGTTTCGTTACCATTTTTCATGTTGTCGAGCTCTTCTAAAACCTGTATAGGCACGGCTACATCATGTTCCTGGAAATTGTTAAAAGCATTGTGGTCGTACAGAATTACAGACGTATCAAGGACGAATATCTTTTTCGGATCGGATGAAGTGTTTTTTCGGACTTTACTCATGGTTCCTAAATTTAAGGAAATATAATAAAGTTCCGTCTTGATGCCGGCCAAATGATTTACAAAGGTCAGTATCAAACCATTAAAGACATATGTATTATTCTAGCTGACCGGCAGAACGCTAATTTGCTTCGACGTACCTTTTAAAATTGTCAAGTATAGCTTGCCATCCGCTTCTTTGCAATTCTTCACTGTTTTCTTTTTCTGCATCAAAGGTTATAGTGACTAGAGTTTCATCGCCAATACTTTCGAAATTCACATCAACTTGCCTGTTATCTAACATGGTATAAGTGAATGATTCTCCTTCATCGATGTCGTCATATATGGCTTCAAAATCAAAACCCACACTGCCATCTTTAGCTTCCATTCTTGCGTAGTACTTACGACCAACCTGCATGTCGTTTTCCACTTTTGGACATTCCCAGTCGTCGGTGGCAAAATTCCATTGTGTAATGTGCTCGGGCATGGTGTAATAGTTCCAGGCTTTTGATTTATCTGCCGAAACAGTGGATTGTATGGTGATTTTTGTAGTGTCCATAATTTATAAAGTTGGTTGCACCTTTATTTTCTATAAAAAACACACATTTAATAAAGATGTTCTATGAATTATTTAATCTGAAAGCAATCCACTTTAAAAATTGAAGATCTGACCATTATAAACCCCCTATTACACAGCTTTCTACGCCACTAACTGATCGCTAAACGAATTCCTATGCCATAACAATCAAATTCGAAGGTGATCAACCCGCATGAGTACTATTAATATAGATGAGTAAATCAAAGTTTTCAGAAATAGATAGCGGGGCTTTCAATATACCACCTGTAGCACCGATCATTCTCAACAACCTCTTTTTTAAAAAGAACGGCTGCAAAACGTCATGATCTTTAACAGCGCTCATGTCGATCATGAAATTCGGATTTTTAGACTGTTTTAAATAGTACGCATAGTCAATTTTTGAGGTTACTTCAGGGTAATAAGCTTTTTGGTAAACTCTTTTTCCTTTTTTTCTTACCGACACCGTAACTTCCCCCTTGTTAAAAGTAGTCGCAATGGCGAAGTATCCCGATCCATATTTCTCATATAAACGATTGCCCAGCGTATACCCTTTATAAATTGCTGTCTTCGACAAGTGACCATTATGTGCCCATAAGATCACATTTTTGCTGTTTGTATTTTCAATAATCCAGGAGGTATTCTCAGCCATATACTGATCACGGTGGCCAACCTTATACGCTAAATAATTGTTTGTTAATTGCGCCAGTAAGTTAACATAGTGCCTGTATAAAACATTATCATGCCGAAGCACATGCTGCTCAAGTTGTGGTATGATCGTTTTAACATCTTGAATGTCTTTCTTAGTTAAATCAGTATAACCTGTCTGTTTAATTTTCGTCAACACTTGCTTACATGCTTCCGGAAGATCACTGAATGAATTCAGAATGCTGTCGGATATATTGTTGAAGCCTCTGGCCTCGATTCCATAGAGATGAACCCGATCATCCGCATCCTTTGCTTGATTGTATTCCCTTAACCACGATAACATCAGCCTTGTTTCTTTTGTTAAAGGAAAGCCACCATATCCTGTAGTTATTTGATCTGTTTGATGATTGATATAATGATCAAGATACTGAACAGCCGCAAAGTCACTTTCGAATGCAATGGCTTTATAACCAAGTTCGGAAACGAGGAACCGGATCAACCTGTCTTTATATTGAAAAAACTCTTTGGTGCCGTGGGTGCCCTCGCCTAAAGCAACGATATTCCTATTTTTTAATCGCTGTTTTAGTATGCGGATGTCCGAAAAACTGCTGTCAGGGGATAGTGTTTCCATCGGGATCATTACTTCATTCAAACTGTTTACGATTCCTGTGGTAGCACCCTGCCTATTAGATTTTATAACATCCTGTTTCTGTGCATACAGGTTGAAGAATAGCGACAGGAAGGCTATTACTAGATAAATTTTTTTCATGGAGCGTTATTTGGTTAACCCAAGCTACATAAATAATTTCAATAGGATGATAACTAACAGCTATCCCCAGGCATTTATTAACACAAATGCATTAACATTCAGCAGCTTACGCTAAGCCAGTCACGATTATAGGTGATTTAAATCATTTCTTATGCATGCTGACAATCTTATCTTTGGCGAGCTCCGTATTCTGTATTAAAGACCAACTAGAACTAAATTGAGTTTTATGGATATTCCAATAACATCATCATATAATGATAACTTTCAACAACGGTTTATCAGGAAGCATTTGGAATTAGCAGACATTAAGGTTAATGGAACTAACCCAGGAGACATTCAAGTTAATGATGACCGGTTCTATAAAATTGTATTTCAAAATGGGTCCCTTGGACTTGGCGAATCTTATACTGCAGGTTTGTGGGATTGTATATCGCCAGATATTGCCTTATACAAGCTTTTAATTGCTAACATAAGCCCATATAAACATCAATCTATTAAAATATTATGGCATAAGATAGTAGGCTGGTTAGTAAATGAACAATCCATTAAGCGTGCATTACAAAACATTCATAAGCATTATGATCTTGGAAATAAGCTTTTTGAAGCAATGCTTGATAAACGAATGATCTATTCATGTGCTTATTGGAAGGACGCAAACACGCTTGAAGAGGCACAGGATAATAAACTGGATCTAATTTGCAGAAAACTCAAGTTGGAAGAAGGGCAACGCATATTAGATATTGGCTGTGGATGGGGAGGCTTTGCAGCCTTCGCAGCGCAAAAATATGGCGTAGAAGTGGTTGGAGTTACCTTATCTAAAGAACAGGCCCAACTAGCAAAAATAAAGTATGCACATTTGCCAGTAGAGTTCCATTTACAAGATTATCGTAAAATACGTGGTCAATTTGATCGGATTGTATCTATCGGAATGATGGAGCATGTTGGATATAAAAATTATAAGCAATTTATGCAAGTGGTAAACGATGCATTAAAGGATAATGGACTTTTTCTTCTGCATACAATTGGTTCCGATATCTCTACAAAACGCACCGATCCTTGGATACATCGATATATTTTCCCAAATGGCATGATGCCATCTTTAAATCAGATCACTAAAGCGGCTGAAGGTTTGTTTGTTACTGAGGATTGGCATAACTTCGGTTCATTTTATGACCCAACATTAATGGAATGGCGAACCAGATTTAAAAAGTCTTGGCCAGAGCTACGCCAAGACTATGATGAAACATTCTACCGTATGTGGGATTATTATTTATGTTGTAGTGCCGCTTCATTCAGAGCAAAAAAAAACCATCTCTGGCAATTTGTCTACTCTAAACCAGGAAATCAAAATCTCTACATCCCTGTTCGCTAATAGGTAGTACAACCCATACGCTATTCTAAATCTGCTCCCGATAGCAACACTGGTAGGATTCGCATGAAATATATTATCCTCCGGATCTTTGTATTGTAAAAAAGGTATTCTTGGTTTCTTTTCTGTAAATAGCTAAAGTAGCTTTTATATACCTATGAAGTAATGGATGACTTACTTCAGACGGACTGTGAGCGCGTGCAGTAAACAAACTGGAATTATTTTGCAGAAAATCAAAGTACATCAAAGTTCCATCCAGAACTATTCTGTTTTTATTACCCTCTTGATTTTCGAGTTCTGCCATTGATGAGCTGAACAATTCCCTCAGGAGCTTCTCATATGCTGGATTTTTAGTATTTAATATAATAACACTGTCGATATCATAAACTGTATAAGCATTATTAATTGAATCAGCTTTCTTAAAAAGATTAACATGCCTGTCGTTTTTTAAGTCATAGGAATCCAAACTATAAATCGTTTTTCTCGTAGCCAGATAATTACTGTCTAACTCCAATGTGTGGTTTGAAACACTGTCCTTAGATTTAATTTTGATTTTAATCTGATTTTCGAAACATGAAGTTTCCACGAAATACTCAAAACCATAGCCACTACCTCTTGCATGCACAGTGATGCGCTTTCCGGAAAGGTCCTGTGAAAACACGGAATCAATACTGATAAAAAGAACAATAAATGTCAACATTAAATGTTTCATAGGAGCGTCGTTGATTTGTTTTGCTTAAAAATAATAGCAGCAGAGTTAATTTTGATTCTCAGTAGAGGATAAATTTACTTTTTTCGCGTAATATTTCACAATGTTATTTTTCACAAGAAGTAAACAACTCAAATTGAAATTTCTTAATGGTAATCCGTATCCCCATATCACTAAATCATTCTCATCCAATGTATAAACTATATAATCATCAATTGTAGCGTAAAAACCCGTATCCTCGTTTAACTTTAAACAAACCTTAACCAAATCAAACCTTTATGAAGCACTTACTTTTACTGGTCATTGCCTTTTCCCTCCTTTCCTGCACCAAAGAAGAATTACATGGACCCAACCAACTTAAAAACGGACAAGTAGTAGAACTGCTCGTAAACCATAACTATGCCTCAACCGAAGACATCCTTTTGCAGTTACCCAATAAAGTACCTGCAGGTGCCTCACTTATGGGATTTGAAGAGCGTCAGCCTGGTTATTCCTACCGGGTAAAAGCCAGGTTTGTATTTACAGAAAACCCACCTCAAGATGGTTCAGCTTATTGGTTTGAATTTATGGATATCCTTGATAAAAACCAGTATACTGGGCATGATGCTTTCCAACTTGAACTCATCCAATCCCACGTTCCTGGCGGCCCAACTTTATTACTAAACAAAAAAGGAAACGATTACTTTTTCAAGTCAGAAAAAGTACAACTTACCCCAGCCAATGAAACTATAAAAGCCCAGTTGGAAGAGATCTGGCAACACGCACAATCCCTTCGTGAAAATCCGGGTCAGGCTCAGCTCCCAAAATGGAAATCAATCAAAGCAAACGTTAGTCACGACAAACAGTATTTTGGAAAAGCTTACCTAGTTCAAAACATACATTTTGAGCAATAGAATAATATTTGAACAGCTTAAAGGTTTGGCGATGAATACACTTCTTTACACCTCGTTAAGATTGGTTTGTAACCTTGCTTTTGCATTTCTCACATGCGCTAAATGATGCTCACCATGCCAGGCATAAATTCCAATATTGGTTTTTAACGATATGAGCTCTTGCGTTTCCGGATGCTTAAACTGGCGATCCAACTGTTCGTCCGATAAATTCCTGAGTAAGCAAACCCATCTTTCATGCAGCCCATTTAGCAGCTTCAATGAGCTTTCAACAGGAAATTTTTTCGTGTCAGGCAGTTCAGCCCAACGATCTTCTTGGTATGGCTTTATGGTTGGCGTATCTTCTGTTAATGCCAGCTTAAACCTGATCAGGCTGTTCATATGGCTGTCTGCACAATGATTAACCACTTGTCTGATGGTCCAGCCGTCTGGCCGGTATTGCTGCTCCAATTCCTCTTCAGAAAGCCCGCGAACTTCCTGACTTAATTGTTGGGGAAACGCTTCGATACTTTTAATCCAACGTTCTATTTGCGCATTTTCAATGATTGCTGGTTTTTCGAATTTACCAATGGGGTACTTTAGTCGTTCGTGGTTCGTCTCCATATTTAAGTATCTTGTTTAGGTAGTCTTTTGCACCGTTATGCCATTCTGTATTTAGTTGGTGTCACCTCCGTATGTTTCCGAAAAAAGTTATTAAAATGCGCTGGCTCTTCAAAACCAAGGCAGTAACTGATCTCCGATATGTTCCAGTCCGTATGTTTCAGCAAAGCCTTCGCTTCCCGCGCCATCCTGCTTGCAATATAAAAGCTCGTGGTTTTACCCGTGGTTTCCTTAATGGCCCGGTTCAGGTGGTTCACATGCACAAAAAGCTGGTCAGCATAATCTTTTGCTGAGCGCATCCGCAGCCTTTGCTCGGGCGATATGATGGGGAACTGCCGTTCCAGCAACTCTGAAAACACAGCCGTAATCCGTGCATTGGCATCGGTGTGCTGCGTCAATCCCTCTGCAGGCTCCAATTTTAAAGCATAATGGATCATCTCGGTCACATAGGTCAGCAACAGGTCTTGTTTGTATTTATAATCTGACCCCGTTTCTTTGATCATCTTTTTGAAAATCAGCGAAACCTCCTCCTGCTGCTGGTCATCAAGCAGGTAACAAGGTTTTCCACCGATGGAAAACATCGGAAGCTCATTCAAACTGCCCCTTAATTTTTCCGTATAAAAGGCTTCTTTAAATATACAAAAGAAGCCTTTATTGTTACCCTTTACACATTCCATTTTATAAGGCACCCGAGGGTTAAAAAACAGGAGTGCTGTGCCCTCAATCTTTATTGTTTTATCGGCATAATGATACAAGTTGGTACCAGAAACCAGGCTGATTTTAAAAAAATCCCGACGTGTATACTCCACCGTAGAATTCCCTTCGGGTGTACTGATGTCTTCCATCACGAACACATTGAAATCGCCGATGGCTTTTTGGGCGTCCCCGGATATACCTACAAATTTATGTTTGTAAAATTCTTCCAGCGTTTCTGTTCCTGTCCTCCTGTTTTTTGCCTCCATCAGTTTGCTTGCGTTTATGAATTGGTGTACCTTCCTGAGTGCCTTTTAGTTCCTGCATGGATAGCCTCCTTCAAAATTAAAAATATTCCTTCAATTAATGAACAGGTGTACTAACCACTGCATCGAAACCTGTCGATTTCCCAATAGCTGCAAATTGCTCCATTTCTTGTTGTACCGCAGCTATTTTAGCTTCCGCAAGTGCATAAGCATCCTCACCCAGAAATAAATGAACTGGAGGGTTTTCCAGACTCACCAGTTTAATCATTGCCGCTGCACCTTTTTCCGGATCATTAGGCTGGTTTCCATTGATGTCATGCTCATGGGCATCCTGTACAGCGCGTACTTTCTGGTATTCTGCCATCTGATTGGCCGGCACATTTAAAGAGGTCTTGCTGAGGAAACTGGTTCTGAAATAACCCGGCGAAACCACCGTTACCTTAACACCAAAGTCTTTCACTTCTTCTCTTAAGGATTCAGAGAAACCATGTACCGCGAATTTTGTGGCGCAGTAAATCCCAAATCCTGGAAAGGCGCCGGTAAAACCACCAATAGAAGCGATGTTTATAATATGTCCCGAACCCTGACGGCGCAGGTGTGGCATGGCTTTACGAATTACGTTGAGCGAACCAAAAACATTGACCTCGAAATTGGCCCTGCTTTCTGCATCTGTTAATTCTTCCAATGCACCTGTTAAGCCGTATCCTGCGTTATTCACCACAACATCCAGCTTTCCAAAGTGCGCAATCACCTGGTCAATGGCGTTGCCCACACTGTCTTCATTACTGATGTCTACCGACAGTGGCAAAAAATTATCATTATCCCCAACCGCATCGCTAAGATCTTCCACGCGCCTTGAGGTGGCGGCCACCTGTTGCCCCTGTGCTAATAATTGTTTGGCAAGTGTTAAACCTAAACCTTTTGATGCGCCGGTAATGAACCATACTTTTTGATGTGTTATTTCCATGATTGTTCCTTTTAATTAGTGTAAAACATTTAATTAGTGTTAAACAAAGGTAGATCCTGGTGCGATGGTCCGTTTGCAGCGAACAAATGAATACTTGCAAAATTCAAACAATTGGTTAAGCAAGGCTCGTTCAACACCTTTTCAAATCTTCGTGCCTATGATAAAAAACAAAATAAATAAAGACCAGTGTAAAATGCATCAGATCAACACGAAGCGAATCTTTTAGACATACGGATTTTGTTAAAGGAAAATTGTAAGTTTAAATTAATGAGGAAATTAAAAAATATATTAAGGCTAGTTTTTTTTGCCATCTTTTTCATTGTAAATCAGGGTTTAGCACAAACCCGGATATCAGGAAAAGTTGAAGATGCCGAAAGTGGACTTCCTATTGCTTACGCCACCATAAAAGTTGATGGGAAAGAATTAACTGTTACTAATTCAGAAGGGATATTTACGCTTAGCGCCCATAAAAACTCCAGGATTATCGCATCATATTTAGGATATCAGGCTGTAGAAATATCAAATCTGAAAATAGATCAGCCCATAGCGATCAAACTCCAGGCAACTCAGGTCAATCTCGATGAGGTTAACATCACCAGCAATCCCTCCAAGTCTATTATGGATTCTGCCTATAAGAAGGCCTTAAATAATGCGGGCAACCGACATTATGCCAAAGCCTTCATCAGACAATTGTCTTCCTTAAATGATCAATACACGGGGGTAAGTGAAAGTTTTTTTGATGCTCAATACAGTAATTTTGCAATCCTTGGATGGAACCCTACGCAATCAAGATCTTCAAAGTCAAAAAAAAACGTCCCGCTTTCAAATTTTAATTTCATCAGTTTCGCATCCGTAGGCTACCTCTCCTCTTCTGTCTTTGCTACGCCTTTAGGAAAGAACGCCTCAGAATTTTACAACTATAAATTACAAGGTTACATCAAAGATGGTGAAGATGAAATCGCTATCATTGAATGCCACCTGAAGAATAAAAAGATCCAGCCGAAAACGATGTATTTTGAAGGCCGTTATTTTATAAACACAAGTAGCTATGATGTATCCAGAATAACTGGCTTTGTGCGAAATTTCAAGATTACTAGTGGTGGACCCGTAAAACTGGAAATTGACGACAGTCCACTGGAAGCCATCTATACTAAAAGTAATAACGGCAACCATTACATTCTAAAATATGCTAATTTGGATGTTAATGCAAAAATTAAATATGCAGGACTACTTGGCGGCGGCCATTTAAGCTATAACTCGCAGGTATATATGCTCAACGAGCAAGCTGATCTTTCAAAAATTACATTTTATGCGTTGAACCTGACGGCCAATGACGAGGACATCTTAAAGGAGGTAAGTTATGATCCAAGCTTCTGGATGGATAATCCTGTTATCAAAAGAACCCCATTAGAAGATAAAGTCATTGAAGATTTTGAAAAGAAGAAGTTGATTGGGAATTATTTTAATAAGCATGGGCTATGAAATGATAGTGGCTATACCCCACCAAACATAAAAAAGCCAGGGTTCCGCTTCGTTCGAATAGGTTCCCTGGCTTCATTTCAAATAGCCGTAGCTATCTAAAAAACATCAAATCGTTCCTCCATTGATATTTATGGTATGCCTGATCTTTTCAAACCAGTTTATACACGTTTTATGTAATTTCTTTTTCCCCGTTCCATAGAACCGTTCAAAGTTTTACATGCTGATTAGGCAGCTCATGATTTCACCTGGTTTCTCAACTAAGTTACTCTTTTCTTCGATTCTCCGTTGCGTCGAATCTTAACATTGCTTTACCTGCGAATCATCCTCACCCTCGTGCCCTTGGGCCATATGGTATCATTGGATGTAGTCTTTCAGCTTATCAAGGTACTCCGTATTTGATATATCTAATATACAGCTAATTAACTATACATGTCAAGTTTATTTTAAAATAATTATTAACACTTTATTCACCCTTTTTCCACGTGTTACCAACGGGTTCTACACCTGTTACCAACATAGTTTTACCCTGGTTATCCACAGGGTTATCCACATTTATAACCATACTATTCTTCACAATTTGCTGGATCAAATATAAATTTACTCCTGTCAAAACGGATCGGCTTGTCTTTTGCAAAGTATGATCTACCTATGTAAGTCTCAATTACCCCTACCCCTAAGGTCAGCTTGCCATCTTTCTTTAGAAAAGCCAATGGGTTTTTATATACGGTTGGATTTTTTGTTCCTATTTTAAACGTGTAATC
This sequence comes from Pedobacter sp., assembly GCF_045627485.1. GTDB lineage: Bacteria > Bacteroidota > Bacteroidia > Sphingobacteriales > Sphingobacteriaceae > Pedobacter. Next base: position 57,067 of record NZ_JAZQNU010000138.1, read on the forward strand.
CACAAATAACGTGTCGCCACTATACTTCCCTTCCAGGGTACCATCATTTTTACCTTTTTCATGATAATCAATCACTAAACTCCCCGTCACCTTACCATCATTACCAGTGAATAGTTTAAGGGTAGCTTTATCATTGGAATCAACCGCAACATAACATTCAGCAGTTGCCAGAGAATCTGTTTTGGCTGCATCAATATCTTTAACCTTTTTGCTATCGGTATTCTGACCGCAACTGGCGAATAATGCGGAAGCGCAGAGTAATGTAAATAGGACTGGATTTTTCATATTTATGGTTTTTAGTATACTGATTAAGTTAACAATTTTTTTTGGGATTAGTGTTTATTATGATCGCATTGTGCGCTAAAAGAAAATTAATAGACACGACAAATGACCTTTCATTTGCAAGGGGGTCTCTAGGGGGTTGGTTCGCCCTCTCTTCGCCCTTTCGTCGCCCTCTGTTCGCCTACAGACGATACAACCCCCTAGCGAGGGCGGGTCAACGCCAAAAATATACTTTAACAATTATAAGTTTATGCAAACATTTTAACTTATATTACATATTAAACAAACTTATATTGCTAACATAGAAAACACTTATCATGGGACTATTACCAACAGGCATACTCGGCGAGATCAATGGATCCGTGGGTCCGGTCGTTACCTACCTCTTAAACGGCCAAAATGTAATACGGGCAAAAGGAAAAGGGTCTACAAAACCTCCTAGCCTTGCCCAGCTTGCCAACCGTCAGCAAATGAAAGTGCTGACCGTATTTTTTAAAAAAGCGACTAAATTTTTGAAACGGGGATTTGGACATTTAGCGCTTGGCACTAAACACAATTACCATAACCTGGCCGTAAGTGCTAACAAATCAACAGCAGTGTTGGGTGAATATCCTGAACAATATATTGATTATGGAAAGTTAACCTTAAGCAAAGGTGAATTAGCAGAAGCTGTACATCCGGCCGTAGAACGTATGGAAAACGGGTTGAAGTTTACATGGGACTGTCCGCCGAGTCTGGAATTCAAATTTCACACCGATCAGGTGATGATGCTGGCGTATTCGCCTTTACTGAACAGGAGCGTATGCATTGATAGCGGCGCCAAACGCAGAGCGGAACAAGATGTGTTACCAGTGAGCTCTGATTTGTTAAAAGAGCAGCTTGAAGTATACATCAGTTTTGTGTCTGACGACAGACTTCAAGCTGCAGATAGTATTTATTTGGGTACTTTAAGCGCTATTTAAGGCTTATAGTCTAAACCCATATTGTAAAGCATAAATGCCCATTTATCGGCTGTTTCTTCAATGGCTTTATCCATTGGTTTGCCCGCGCCATGACCGGCATTGGTTTGAATGCTGATGAGCACCGGTGCAGGTCCACCCTGTTTTTCCTGCAGCGTTGCAGCAAACTTAAAGGAATGTGCCGGCACTACCCGATCGTCATGGTCTGCAGTGGTAACCAATGTAGCAGGGTATTTTACACCTTGTTTTAGGGCGTGTACCGGTGAATAACGATAAAGGTAATCGAACATCTCTTTTGAGTCTTCTGAGGTACCATAATCAAAACTCCAGCCTGCTCCTGCTGTGAACTTGTGGTAACGCAGCATGTCTAATACACCTACCGCAGGGAAGGCAACTTTAAACAGCTCTGGGCGTTGTGCCATAGTTGCCCCCACCAATAAACCACCATTAGATCCGCCACTAATGGCCAGGTAATCTTTGGAGGTGTATTTATTGGCAACCAGGTATTCTGCTGCAGCAATGAAATCGTCGAAAACGTTTTGTTTCTGCATTTTAGTTCCGGCCAGGTGCCATTTCTCACCATACTCGCCACCACCACGTAAATTTGGAACGGCGTATACAGCACCTTGTTCCAGTAATACCACCACAGAGGTGTTAAATGCAGGGGTTAAACTTACATTAAAACCACCGTATCCATATAATAAAGTTGGGTTTTTACCATTTAAGGCCAAGCCCTTTTTATGGGTGATAATCATTGGCACTTTGGTTCCATCCATTGAGGTATAGAACACTTGTTTACTCTCGTATTTTGTAGGATCGAAATCTACATTGGTCTTTTTGTATACTTCAGATTTCCCGGTTTCTACATTGTATTTAAAGATGGTGGTTGGATATACATAAGAAGTAAAGATGTAATACAATTCTTTCTCCTCTTTTTTACTGCCAAATCCATTTGCGGTACCAATGCCTGGAAGCTCAACAGTGTGCTCCAGTTTACCATTGCGGTCATATTGCAGCACCATAGAAACGGCATCTTTAATATAATTAGCAAATATTTTACCGCCACCTGTTGATGGGTTTAATACGTTTTGTGTTTCTTTAATAAGTTCTTTCCAGTTCGCTGGTGATGGCTGTGCAGCATCAACGGTAACAATACGTCCGTTGGGAGCATTTAAGGTGGTATAAATGATAAGCTTGCTTCCATCGTTATCCAATACATAATGTTCCTTATCGAAATTATTTACCACAGGAACTATTGGCGAGTCAGGCTTACTTAGATCTTTGATATAAAGCTCATTACCTGATGTAGAATTGGCAGCCGTGATGATTAAGAAACGCTCATCTTCAGTTAAACCTGCACCAATATAACGGCGTGGTGTTTTCTCGCCTCCAAAAACCAATTGGTCATCTTTCTGGCTGGTACCCAGCTTGTGATAATATAACTTGTGGTATTGGGTAATTCCGCTCAGCTGGCTACCCTCTGTAGGTTTGTCGTAACTGCTGTAATAGAACCCATCATTACCATGCCAGGCGATGCCTGAAAACTTAATATAGGTTAGCGTATCGCCTATGATAGTTTTATCTTTAGTATTCATGACCACAGCTTTGGTCCAGTCAGATCCTCCTTCAGAAAGCTGGTAGGCCAATAAACTTCCATCTTTAGAAAAACTGGTCCCTGCAAGTGAGGTTGTGGCATCTTTGGAAAAAGTATTTGGATCAAGGAATACTTCGGCTTCTCCGCCGTCTTTCTGGCGGTAAAGCACACTCTGGTTCTGCAAGCCAGTATTCTTGTAGAAATAAGTATAACCACCTTCTTTGAAAGGTTGTGAATACTTCTCATAATTCATCAATTTCGTTAAGCGGTCTTTGATCGCCCCCCGGAATGGAATTTGAGAAAAATATTGTTCACTAACTTTATTCTGAGCGGTTACCCATGCTTTGGTGGCTTCAGACCGGTCGTCTTCCAACCAGCGGTAGGGATCGGCAACGGTGGTGCCAAAATAGTTATCTTTTACGTCTCCTTTTGTTGTTTCTGGATAAGTCATATCAGCTTGTGGTGTTGTATTACTCATTTGTGCTTCCGCAAAAACTGGCAACATTGCGGCAAGTAACACCAAAGTATTTTTTAACGGTTTTTGCATATTTAAATGATTTAGCGATCAAATTACAAAAAATGAATATTCCAAACCAGTTTAATACCTAATGAACCGCTTATTATGACAATAATAAAACCAGATTTAACCATTAATAAATTTTACAACATAAAGAAACGTGCCAACAATAAATCTTATATTTAAGTAAATAAGCAAGATTTTGTTCGCAATTCTCACTACCTTATTTGCCATTAGCTCCATCTTCAGCTATGTCAACGCCCGATGGATAAAGTTACCGGGGGTAATCGGCGTGATGCTTTTATCTATATTTACTGCGGCGATTACGGTATTTGCTGGCAGTCAAATTCCCCAACTCACCAAACTGATCACTAATCTGACTGCATCTATAGATTTTTCAGATACGCTATTAGATAGCTTACTAGGCTTTCTGCTTTTTGCCAGCGCCCTCCGCTTTGATGTAAAAAGCCTCACCTCTAACTTAAAGGACGTCATCCGCATCAGTACGGTAGGCGTACTGATTTCCAGCGTGATTTTTGCCGGATTGTTTTACTATGCAGCGGAGTTTATTGGCCTTGATATGCCATTTTCCTACTGCCTCGTATTTGGCGCCCTGATATCACCTACCGATGCCGTGGCCGTGGCTGCTTTACTAAAACAAACAAAGATGCCCAAAAGGCTGGAAACCATTATAAATGGAGAATCGCTGTTTAATGATGGCAGCGGTATCGTGCTGTTTATCACATTTCTTGGAATGGCTACCAAACCGGATACAAGCTTCTCATGGCAGCATGTTGGGATGTTATTTGTACATGAAGTTTTTGGAGGTCAACTTTTTGGCCTGGCCTTTGGCTGGGTTGCCTTGAGGATGATTCGTAGTATAGAGGATTCGCAAACCACCGTAATGATTACTTTTTCCCTGGTGATGCTTCTCTCCTTATGCGGAAGTTTATTTGAAATTTCTATACCACTGGCTGTAGTCGCCGCCGGATTATTGATCGGTAGCAGGCCCTTAAGTACAGATCGGGAATCAAAGCTGAGCGATTACCTGAATGACACCTGGAAGTTGTTCGATGAACTGTTAAACACCATCCTTTTTGTACTCCTTGGCCTGCAAATGGTTTCGGTTTCTTTTAACAGTATGTATTTTTTGGCAGGAGGTATCGCCATTATTATTTTACTCCTGGCCCGTTTGCTGAGTATCATGCTGCCAATAATTCTGTACAGACACTCCTTACAAGTAAAGTATAGCAGCATTTTCATTTTAACCTGGGGCGGACTTCGGGGTGCCATCTCTGTCGCACTCGCCCTTTCCCTGCCCCCTTCGCCCTACAGTGCCCTCATTTTAACAGCTAGTTTCTGTATCGTAATATTCTCTATCGTTGTACAGGGCCTAACCTTGAACAAGGTGGTAAATAAATTGGTTTAAAAACGTGGAGGGCTGCATAAATTGTAATTATATTACGTAATTTTTATTGCCTGAGCCACTGGCCAAATTCATAACCTTCTTTACCAATTAATACGAGGATAATCATCATAACAGCACCCAGTGCGAGCTTTTTGAAAAGCGTGTGTTCGATTAAATGTTTCTTTTCCATGTTAATGTATTTGAATACAATATATATAAAATTGTTCATTTGTTATTCCCAAAAGATATGGTACAACCAGGAGTTATCTATTAACGCGGGCGCTTAAGTGTGTACCAAACATGTGGAGTACCATCATATTCGAAGGTTCCCTCATTGACAAAGCCACATTTCTCCAGTACATTTCTGGAAGCACGATGACCGATATCGGCAATGGCATAAATGACAGGAAGTTTTAAAATGCTAAACCCATAAACAATGGCTGCTTTTGCGGCTTCGGTAGCATACCCTTTACCCCAGTGCCGTTTAATAAAACGGTAGCCTAAATCGTGAAAATTCTGGTGTCCATTGATACTTTCGGTAATCAACTTAAAAGCGCCCCAACCCACAAACTGGCCACTTTCTTTCTCAATAATAGCCAGACGACCAATGCCATTCTCTATGTACTGCTGGCGGATATGATTGATATCTTTGATGGCCTGGCCCAGATTTTCTATAGGGTGTTGCCCTAGAAACCGATGTACGTCTGGATCTCCATCCATTTCAAAAATGGCCTCAGCGTCATCAGACATGATCTCCCGGAAATAAAGTCTGTTGCTTTCAAAAATCATATTTATCGGTATTCAGATTTATATTCAGGCATCTTCACGTATGTCGCATCAATAATCACTTCCTTCATCCCTGTTTTGGTAAGCAATGTTCTCTTCATCTTCATCCTAATCTTATCATTTTGAAAATACGCCTCCTGTGGTGGATACCAGCCCGTAACTGCATCATCTGTCTTCTTTTCTATTAGCAGCTGATTGTTATGCTCATCGAAATTCATCTTAGCGTAAACGGCTTTCTCATACCAATAATTGGATGGAAACTGCCGAGTGTCTTGTTCCGGCCACAACATATAAAAATACATGAATGTGGAAGTAACTTTGATTTCAATGTTGCTATTTTTAATGTTCGGAATCTCTCTAATCATATCGTTTAATGCTACCCCATCCTGATTTAGGTCGACAGCATTACTTGTAAATGCGCTATTCAACAGGTAAATCCCATCTATTTTGTGATGGATAACTTTATTCTGATCAAGAGTTTCTTCTTTTTTGCAAGAGATCATAAAAACAGAGAACAGCAGGGAGAGCAGTAATTTATGCATTCAACAGGAGCTTTAATTAAACAAAAATGGCTATGGAACTACAATATAAAAAAGATTTATAAGATCAGTTAATTAATCCTTCCCCTGCTATCGTTCACTTCTTTGTTTTTAAACCTCGATTCTTTGATGTCTCCAAAAGCATACTTTAAACTCAGGCCAATTTCCCTGACATCAGCGTAATAGACTCCCCTGGCCACAACATTATGGGTTGCAAAATTTTCCTTACTTTCTGTGGTACTGAGTATGCTGTTGTAGCTTACCGTAGCCGTTAGCTTTTTAGCAAAGGTTTTAGATATGGCGGTGTCTATGGCGTACATGGCATTTTGGTCAAATACACCGTCATTTCTTTTTGAAATTGCCCAACCTGACACCATCAAGGTATAACCCGCCGGTAGCTGTAATTGGTTGTTGGAATAGACATACAAATAGGGTTTCATTTTATTAGAACGGGCAGCAGGGTCTTTAACTTTACTGGCAGCGCCTGTAAAGGTATTGGTACTCTTCCAGATTTTATACTTGAAAGGCACCGTCACCAAAAGATTAAGTCCGCTTTCTGACTCATAATTGGTGTTAATCATGCGAAGTTTCTGATCATTATTATCAAATTGAATTGCATAATACACCGGATCGTTTGCCGTATAATAACTCAAACTCAATGAATTGTTGTTTAACTGAACCGTTGCGGCAAGCTCCTGTTTAATGGAGGGGTTGATATTGGTGTTGTTTGCCCATTCAAAGAAAGGGTTTATATAGATCGTTAACTGGCTTAATGCTGCATAATTTGGCCGCGTGATGGTTTTTGCGTAACTCAGGCTCAGGCTATTGGCATCGCCCATTGGCAAACTAAGTGAAGCCTTCGGAAAGAAGTCGGTGGTATTCTTTTTCAGCAGCAGCGATGAAGAACTGCCCGTTCCCTCATTATCGGCATGTTCCATTCGCAACCCAGCGGTATAGGTCAACTTATTCAATTCTCCTGAAAGTTGCGCGTAGGCTGCATATAGCCGTTCGCCATATTCAAAGATAGACTCGGTTTCATTGGTAGGGTCATACTCCGTTTGATTCAAACCCGACATGGATGTCGCCACTGATACACTGGTTCCAATATCCAGCTTCATTTTAGGCTGAAATGTTTTCTCGAAATCTGCCCTTCCTGTAACCACTTCTGCACCATAATGTTGCAACCTTTTGTGGTTTAGGATGGCTTCCGTGTAATTATTGTTGTTATAGACAGTATTGCTGACGTCATGTGCAAATCGCGCATATTGTGCGCCAAGAAACAATTGTCCACCCAGATTTTTGAAGTTCTTATTAAAATTTAGGTTGGCATTAAAAAGTGGGCGGGCACCCTCGTTGTTATTCAGGGTGTAGATATGGTCTAAAACCCCCAGTTGCATGATCGTAGAATTGGTGGTATTGACAAAATCACCGTCTTGGTAACGCTTGTTAACGTCGGCCGATAAGTAATCGGTTTCATTAATATGGTAATAAATGCCTCCATTTAAAATGGTCTGTTTGCGCGTACCGATCGAATAAACCCTGTAATTACTTGCGATATTTTGTTCGGGAATGCTGAAATCATTGCCATTACTCTCCCACAGGTTCTGGTGATTATATTGCAAGCCTCCTTTAAATTCCAGCTTATTCTTTTTAACGTTTACCTGCAGGCCATTTCTTGTGTGAAAATACCTTTTAAACGAGTTGGTTGTCGACAAACTTACTTTTGAACCATCCTCTTTCCGTTTGTTTCTGGTGATTACAATGACAGATCTCCCCTCGGCTTCGTATTTGGAGGAAGGGTTGTGGATGATATCTATCGTTTTGATATCGGAAGTAGACAGGTTATTAAGGTCGTTAACGATAATTCTCTGGTTGTCGAGATAAATCAGCGGTTCACCACGACCAATGATGTTAATATTTTCCTTGTCGTTACTAAGCTGCACCGTGGGAAGCTTTGACAGCAGCTCTACCACACTCGGAATTTGCGAAAAGAGGGTATTTTCGATGTTGACCTTAATATTTCCTTTATTGTTGTAAAACGTTTGCTTGGAGCCAGATATTTGAACCTCCTTCAATGGAGTTCCGTCTTTTGGTATCACAGTGCAGCTATCGGGTTTAGCGCTAAGCGATTTTTCCGGTTTTTCTTGCGCAAACACACTTACAAACAGCATACTGCACAAAAATAAAGTGAACATCAAACAAGAAAGAGGCCCGGTAATGGCGACTGGTTTAGCGAGGATAGGTTCAGGCTTACACATGGGTTAAATAGTTGGTTTGCAAGTGCTAATGTAAATGATTAGCTGCAGCTATTTATTGTTCTCGCTTATTTTAACTTTCTTTAACATAAGCAGAAGTTACCTAACACTCATTACCGTGCCCCTTGTTATTCTGCACCATGGTGCGGTTTTTTATCGAAGCAGTTTCTACGTTTTCCAGGTTTCACCAATAGGTATATACCAAGTCCCACACAGAACAAAGCAAACATATGGGGCGTTAACGACACCGCTAATATATTTTGCAGGAAGTTTAAACCACCTATAAAAACTAGAATCATCCAGGCGCCTGCCTTGAAATCTTTGCGATAACCAAGTAGTAAGCCAATACCCAATATTATGGTAGACCAGTTAAATACCCAGAAAGGCATCCAAAATCCCAGGTTGCTTGCTAAGGATAATAATCCAACGGCAAGGAATGAAACTCCAAGGATAAAATAGGTTTTCGTTTTGTTGTTATTTAGCGTTTCCATAATCTTTTTTCTTCAAAACTAGGGTGGAAAAGCAGGTTCAACAAGGTGTAAATGGTATGTTAGGGTTTAGGGGCGGTAAGTGGGCTGTTTATGCCGGTAAACTATTGCCCTTTTGGAATCAGATATATACAAAAAACAGGCTGTTCCTTGCAACGCACTTGAAATCAATAAAAAGTGCGATGCAAAGAACAGCCTGTATGCTAATAGCTATGTTGAGCTACTAATAACCTGGGTTTTGTGGGGTCAGGTTAGGATTGTTCCGTAATTCGGCAGTTGGTAAAGGAAATAGCAGGTGTTTTTCTGCCAATGCAATGGATGGATTATCAGGAAAACGATGTCCAACAAAGTTGTCAAAACCATTAGTAGTTTCGTTATACACTTTTCTCAAACGCACCATGTCAAACCAGGTAATACCTTCATAACACAGCTCGTGCCAGCGTTCGCGCCATACTGCTTCTTCAAATGCGGTTTGCGACAAACCGCTAAGTGTAGGGATCTGGGCACGTGACCTGATGGAATTGAGGGCGGAATAAGCCTGTGCATTCGGACTTCCGTCAGCACGATTCTGTGCTTCCGCATAGATCAATAACACATCGGCATAACGTATTTGTGGCCAGTTCATGTCAGACTGGGTGGTTCCCGGAACTCCCGATGTACCATGCGCCACCACATCAAAGTGTTTATAGATATATGGTGCATTTAGTTGTTTCAAAGCTCCGCTTCCACCATCATAATAGGAAGTGTAAAAGAACCCCTCCCGATCTTTTGCACGCAGATCGCCTGGTTCATAGGAATTGTAAAACTGAACGGTTGGAACCGTAGATCCAATTTCATCACTCCACGCCGACACATTTTTAAAGTTAGGTAGTAATAACTGCTGCATTGGGTTACCAGCTATCGTAGCCAGGTACTGGATCTGGAAAATATGCTCTTCCTGATTTTCTCTCGCTACATTATGCAAGTCATTGTAAGTGGCGAATAAGGAGATGCCACTGTTAGTGATCACATCGAGTGCTTTATCTCTTGCCAGAGCATAGTGGCTAGCGCCTTTGTTTAAAGGGAAACCCGCCATGGTGAGGTAAACCTTAGACAATAAAGAGGAAACTGCTGCGCGACTTGCCCTTCCGGTTTCGTCCTTCCATGGAAGGCCAGCGTTTTCTGCCTGGGTAAGGTCATCAACAATCAGGTTGTATATTTCCTCGGAGGAGGTTCTTGTTGGCAGAAAATCGGGTGAATTTGCTTGCTGTGGCACCGTAACCAAGGGTACATCGCCATATAAACGTACCAGGTAGAAATAAGCCCATGCACGTAAAAATCTGGCTTCTCCAAGAATTTGTGCCTTCCTGGCTTCATTCATTGGGCTAATAGCAGGAACTTTGTCCAATACCAAATTGGTTTGTGCAATTACGCTGTATAATCCGTTCCACCAGTTACGCACCAGCAGGTTATCACCATTGTATTGCAAGCCGATTAAGTTATTTAAATCGGAATTTTGCCCTGTTTCTGTCCGCGCTGTTCCGGTTACTACCTCCAGCATGGAGAAATTAGCCACAAAAATACCTGCACCATTACCAATGAAACGAGTTTGCGCATACGCAGCGGCAACTGCGGCTTCCGCATGTTCTGGCAGGGTATAATAGGTATCAGGCGATAAATTTGAAGGGTCATTTTCTTCCAGGAATTTCTTACAACCCGTTCCCAGCACCAGAAGTGCCATCAAGAACAAGGTATGAAGCTGTTTTATGTTATATTTCATGATCTTAATATTTGAATGGAAAGCTGATAAATTATAAACCAATATTTAGTCCCAGAAGATAGGTAGTTGGCTTAGGGTAGTCAAAAAACGTTTGGCCCTGAGCAAAAACATTGCTATAAGTGGTTACTTCCGGATCGTTACCTCTGTATTTGGTGATCAGAAAGAAATTCTGCACACTTCCATATACACGTAACCTGCTTACTTTCAGTTTCTGGCTGATGTTGGTTGGGAAAGTGTACCCGAGTAACAAGTTTCTGCCACGGATGAATGACCCATCCTGTAACCATCTTGTATCAACATTGGTTACATAACCTGCACGCGTATCCCGGATAGCCGCAATTGGTGTATTCTGGTTTTGTGGCGTCCAGGCATCAAGAACTGATTTGTAACTGTTGGCAATACCCACACGGTCTTCGGCAGAGTGTGTACTCATATCTAATACATCGTTTCCGTAAGAAAATTGCAGATCTAATAAAAGCTCGATAGTTTTGTATCTGAAATTATTCACAAACGATCCCCAACCCTCCGGGTTATTGTTACCGATGATCATCCTGTCGGCGTCGTTAATCGCATAATCGCCATTTACATCCAGGTATTTAACATCTCCCGGCATCAACGGCTTACCACCCCTGTAACTGTATTTGGCAGCTTCTTCACGTTCGGCTTCAGACCAGGTGCCCAAACGGGTTAAGCCCCAGAAGGAACCAACGGATTCACCCACCCTGATGATACCTGTTTCATTGGTAAATCCAGGGTTACCCAGACCAAAAATATCTGCTGGGGTAGCCAGCTCCAACACTTTGTTTTTATTAAAGGAAATGTTGAAAGTAGTGTTCCAGGTAAAAGTATCGTTATTAATATTTACGGTATTCAACGCAAACTCTAAACCCTTGTTTTCCATACTACCTACGTTTCTGGTAATCGAACCGTAACCACTTGATGTAGGTACAGGGGCTGCCAGCAACATATCGGTTGTTTTACGGTAATAGACATCGGCTTCGATATTTAGTCGGTTGTTAAACAAACCAAGTTCTATACCTATATCAGATTGTCCGGTTTTCTCCCATTTTAGATCTGGGTTTGCCAGCCTGTTAGTTCCAACACCGGTAATCCGGGTATCGTCAATAATGGCTGAATAACCTGTGCCTAACAAAGATAACGAGGCATAAGTGTTAATCTCAGCGTTACCGGTTTTACCATAACTACCACGCAGCTTCAGGTTGGAAATGATTGGGTTGTCTTTCAGGAAATCCTCCTCTGAAATTCTCCATGCTGCAGCAGCTGACGGGAAGAAAGCATATTTGTGATTGGCACCAAATTTCGATGAACCATCGGCACGGCCAGTGAAAGTAAACAGGTATTTATCATTAAACACATAATTTATACGACCGAAATAAGAGTTAAAGGCAAATCTTGATCTTCTGGATCCGCCAGGAAGTGGTTTACTTGCAGAACCCAGGTTGTTTGGCCCAAAATAATCGGTTGAAAAATTCTCTCCACTGGCATCAAAACCGAAAATATTAGTCTCTTGCCACGATAAACCCAGGGTTGCATTAACGGAATGTTTTTCTGCAAAGACTTTATTATAGGTCATGTAATTTTCGAAAGACCAGTAGCTTTCACGGTTGTTATCAAGGAACGTCCTTCCACGTTGGTCGAAAGAAATACCATAGAGTCCACGGCCATTGTATTCATTACGTCCGCGGGTTACAACGTTTGCACCTAACACACTGCGTAATTCCAGTCCCTTAGCCAGGTTAATGTTCGCGTAAACATTACCCAATGCATTTTGGGTTTGCAACTTATATTGTCTGTCTGTTAAGATGTGTACCGGATTGGACCCACCCTCTGCACCTGGGTAATTCTGGTTGTCAGCCCAGGATCCGTCAGGATATTTTACTGGCAAAAAGGAAAAACTCTCTGTAATCATCCTCACCGAGTTTAATCCTCCTGTACCAATATCGATCAGGTTTTCATCCTGGTTGGTGTAGTTTAAACTACCCCCTACTTTAACCCATGGTTTGATTTGACTTTCCATGGTGAACCTTCCAGAATAACGTTTGAGGTAAGAATTTAGCAATAAACCATTATCGTCTCGGTAGTTAACAAATAGACCAAAAGTGGTTTCTTCGTTACCTCCGGTAAATCCGAGCTGGTGATTCTGACTCAGTTTGTTCTGGGTAGATTCTTTAAACCAGTCAGTATCGTATAGCGGGTTGCCACTTGCATCAAATAGTAGTGGTAACGACAACCTTTTTATCCTGGGGTCGGTGTAGTTACCGGCGGCAAAACCTGCAGGATCATATATGGCTGCATTTTCGTAAGCCAGGTTCTCTGTTTCAATATATTCGCGTGCATTAAGCATTTCCACACGTTGCGGACCAATGGTAGGTACACTGAAATCTACATCATAAGATATGCGTCCTCCTTGAGCACTCCCTTTTTTTGTGGTAATGAGGATAACCCCATTTGCCCCCCTGGCACCGTAAATGGCAATAGACGAGGCATCTTTCAATACCTCTACTGAAGCAATATCACCAGGGTTCAAAAAGTCGATAGCATTAGAGTTCTGTGTTTGACTACCTACTGGCAAAATGATTCCATCTACTACATATAGGGGGTTGTTAGTGGTGTTAATGGAGCTAAATCCACGGATACGCACATTGGTTTGTCCGCCTGGGCGACCAGAGTTGGTATTCACCTGCACGCCCGTAACACGGCCTGCAAGCGCCTGGTTCAAGGATGCGGCCGGACGTTCTGCCAGTTGTTCCTGTTTAACGGAACCTACGGCACCCGTTAAATCCGACTTACGGCGGGTACCATAACCCACCACCACAATATCGTCTAATACCACGCCTTCAGCCAGAGGCATAAGCACGGTTAATGGTTTTTCACCTGTACCAGCATTTCGGGTTTGTGTGATGTAACCAATATAAGTGAATGTGAGTTGTTCGTTGGCACTGGGTACTTCAATCACGAACTTCCCGTCATTGCCACTCACAGAAGAACGGCCGGAAGGGGAAGCTTTGATGCCGACACCGGGAATTGGCTTGTTATCTTCATCGAGCACGATCCCGGTAACACGGATCTGTTGGGCCTGAAATGGGGCGTTAAAACTGCTTGCAGCATGGTACTCCATGCTAACCCCTGCCTTGGCTGTGGCGGGGGTTTGATTACCTATCAGCAAGACGACAGGAATACCTGTACAAAGTAATTGTTTAATGTTCATAAGGATACGATTGGTTAGGTTGTATAATGTAATGTGTTAACAAGATCTGATCATGGTGCAGCAAGGAGCTCCGTTTGTTGCTTGCAGCATTTTATTAAAGCATTTAGGATTAAGTATAGTAAACCGTTTTACTAATTAGGGTAAGACTTGTGCTTTTCGTCATCATGTTTGATAATATTAATGGATATTAATTCTGAAACTTCTTCAGTTTTTTGCTGAAAAGCCCCCTAAACATATTACTGATACCGATAGTTGTACTTATCAATATTAAACAAAGTATGTATCAAATACAAAATTATTGTTCAAAAAAAAAGCCGGCTCCAATGGCTGGAACCGGCTTCGTTTCAATAAGTTAAAAATAATTAGTTATGTGTAATTTGATTTACTCTGATAGCACTGGCTGAGTTACCTGTTACAAAAACTGTATAAATTCTGTCAGGTAAAAAAGCGGCCAGGTTAAAAGTTCCTAAACTGGTAGTTTGTCCGGATTGGTAAACATTTAATTCTAAAACACCTGGAGCAACAGTCATGAAATCACTAGCGTTATCTCTTGATAAGTTAACTACCAGGTTGTCGCCGTTACCTCTGCGGATGTCTACATTGCCTGGGGCAGCATCACTTAAATGCACAAACCTAACTTTGGCTTGGCCGGATGCAGGTGCAGAAAGGTCGTCAGAAAATGTTTTAATCCTTGCCGACTGGCCATCGCCTGCTAAAAATACGGTGTAGCGCGTTCCATTGTCAAAATCAAAGTTGTCTGTAGCGACAGGTGATGTTGCACCCTCATTTTTAAACTCTGCGGTCAACCTTTTGCCAGACGCCGTCGTAATGTAATCGCTTGCCTCGCCGAAGGATAGGCCGTTCGCTACTATTGGCGTGTTAGCCAGGAAAAACCCCTGGTCACTTGAACTCTGGGACGCATTTACTACTTTAACTTGTGCAGTTCCTGTTTCGTCTACGTCATCTTTTTTGCAAGATGTCAAACCCGTTGTTAAGGCTAGAATCGATAGTCCAGCTAGTACATTCTTTAATAATGATTTGTTTCTCATAGTAATAAATTTTTAAAGTAAATGTGGCAATAGATGTGATTACCGGTAGACACAAGGCAAAAACCACTCCCAATTAATTAATTATTCAGTGTTTTTCTTACAAAGACATCGATTTGATGCAATTTATCACCATGCTTAATCTTTGAAAATTGAAACGAAAAACGAGCGGTCATTTTAAAAGTATTGGCTTTTCTAAGGTCCATTTTTTGTATTTTGTGCTTTTAAATTTGAATATGAAACACATCATTAGAAGATCAACGGTAGCTTGTCTGGCCTTTGTACTTGCGGTAAACCTGGGTTGGGCGCAAACTGAAAAAGCACATACAGCACCAGCAGACATACAATACCGCGCTTCTGCACCTAAAATAAACGCATTGGTGCATACTAAATTAGACGTTAAGTTTGATTATGCTAAAAAACAACTTCATGGGAAAGCCTGGCTTAACTTAAAGCCATTCGCCTACCCTACCGACTCCCTAACGCTTGATGCCAAAGGCATGGACATTGCCAACGTTTCGTTAGTGAATGGAAAATCATTACAAAAACTGAAGTACACTTACGACCAGCAGCAGCTTAAAATACAGTTGGGCAAAATGTACAAACCAGAGGAGCCGTATACGGTTTTTATTGAATACACGGCCAAACCTGAAGAGTTAAAGGCCAAAGGAAGTGCGGCCATTACCGATGCCAAAGGCCTTTACTTTATTAATCCCGACAGTACTGTTGCTGGTAAACCTGTACAGATCTGGACACAGGGTGAAACCGAGGCTTCTTCGGCCTGGTTCCCTACCATCGATAGAACCAATCAGAAAACCACTTCTGAAGTCAGCATTACTGTACCATCTAAATATGTCACCCTTTCGAATGGCAAATTGGTAAGCCAGGTGAAAAACAGCAATAATACCCGCACTGACACCTGGAAAATGGATCTTCCACATTCCCCCTATTTGTTTATGATGGCCGTGGGTGATTTTAAAATCTACAAAGATAAATGGAGAGATAAAGAAGTAAGTTATTACCTGGAACCTGCATATGCACCATATGCCAAGGAAATTTTTGGTAAAACGCCGGAAATGATGGAATTCTATTCGAAGCTTCTGGGTGTTGACTATCCATGGAATAAATATAGCCAGGTGGTGGTTCGCGACTTTGTTAGTGGTGCCATGGAAAACACCACAGCAACTCTACACGGCGATTATGTACAACGTACCCCTCGTGAAATGCTTGACGAAACCTTTAGCCAGGCAGAAAGCACCATTGCGCACGAATTATTTCACCAATGGTTTGGTAACTATGTTACCGCAGAAAGCTGGAGTAACCTCACCGTAAACGAGAGTTTTGCTAACTATGGTGAATACCTGTGGGCGGAGCATAAATATGGTAAGGATGTAGCCGATGAACATAATTACGAGGACCTCACCAATTACCTGAGTTCTGAAAAGGACGCCAACAAAAAGCTTGTACGTTTTGACTATGATGACAAAGAAGAGGTTTTCGACCTGGTATCGTACCAGAAAGGCGGTCGTATTTTACATATGTTGCGTAATTACCTTGGCGATGATGTATTTTTCAAGGGCCTGAACCTTTATTTGAAGCAGAATGCATTTAAAAATGGCGAAGCGCACCAACTACGCCTGGCCATGGAGGAAGTAAGCGGGAAGGATTTAAACTGGTTTTTTAACCAGTGGTATTTCCAGGCTGGACACCCCAACCTTGACATCAGCTACAACTGGGATGAAGCTACAAAAACGGAAAAAATAACGATTAAACAGACGCAGGGTGGACAGGTATTTACCTTACCCATGGCAGTTGATGTGTATGCTGGCGGACAAAAGAAACGCTATCAGATTGTTGTTAATAAAGCCGAGCAGACTTTTAGTTTTCCATCTGCTGTAAAGCCAAACCTGGTAAACGTGGATGCGGATAAGGTATTGTTAGCCGAAAAAAATGACCATAAATCGTTAAGCGAGTTTGCATTCCAATATGCAAATGCCCCCTTATATAGAGACCGCCTGGAAGCTGTACTGGCTGCTGGTGCACAAAAGAAAGATCCGCAAGCCGTTAAAATATTACTTGCAGGTTTGAACGATAAATTCTACGGCATCAGGATTGCCAGCTTGCAGGGCTTAGACTTAACACAACCTTCAGTTGCTGCTGCTGCGTTTCCAATCATTGAAAAACTTGCCGTAAGCGATCCGAATACATTGGTACAGGCACAGGCCCTGGCAGCTTTGGCTTCGAGAAATTCGGCGGCAGACTTGCCTATTTTTAAGAAAAGTTTAGAAAGCAAATCGTATGCGGTGCAAGGCGCAGCCTTGATGGGTTTAGCCCTTCAGCAACCCGAAGAATCGTTAACTATTGCAAGGGTGCTTGAAAAGGATAACCGTAAAGCTTTAACGGAAGCCATTGTAAATGTATATGCTAAATTTGGTACGGATAAAGAACTGCCTTTTGTGAAGGAGAAATTTGAAGCTGCCGGCACTAATGAGCAGGTTCAGCTCATTCCAGCTTATATCAACATTCTGGGGAAAACAAACGACCCTAAGATGATCAGAGAGGGCGTCGATGCAGTAAAAGCGATAGGTCTGAAATACAAGGCCTATGGCGCCAACAGCTTTGTGAGCAATTTTTTAACACAGCTAAAACAGCAGAAACAGGGCGATCAAGCCAGTTTAACTTATATTGATGAAGCAATCAAGGAACTGAGGTAGTCATTATTTTCATTACACACAACGGCCGGTCATTACACAAATGATCCGGCCGTTTTTATTATAATTCCTTTTGCAATTGAAAGAAGTACTGAACCGATTTTACCAGGCGGCTACCGTACCAGGAAAACATTTCCCCGTCAACCAGCCTCACTTCCGTGTAAGGTAATACTTCCTGAATTTCCTGAATATGTTTTTGGCCAAAAGGATATGGTTCTGATGAAGTCGGAGGCCAAGCGGTCTTAGGAAGACAATAGAGAGGGAC
>NZ_JAZQNU010000139.1:0-13485 GCF_045627485.1 Pedobacter sp.
ATATCCAGTGTCGTTTTATCCCAATACAGGTCAATGCCAATCTCGCCGATGGCTACGATCCTCCTGCCGGTTATCGATTGTTTAATCGTAGTCAACAACTCGGCATAATCCTCTTTCACATCACAGGGATGCAGGCCTGCCATCGCAAAGCAATGGT
This sequence comes from Pedobacter sp., assembly GCF_045627485.1. Taxonomy (GTDB): domain Bacteria; phylum Bacteroidota; class Bacteroidia; order Sphingobacteriales; family Sphingobacteriaceae; genus Pedobacter. Next base: position 158 of record NZ_JAZQNU010000139.1, read on the forward strand.
CCGGATAACGCTGTACCAACTCATCGATCATCGCAATCGACGCCACATCTACATTAGGTAAAAATAAACGTTGCACCTGCGCATCGAAACAACGCTGCATAAGTGCAGCTTGTTTTTGTTCATCCCTCTCGTAATATTGGTGGGTGTGGGTATCTGTTAATAACATAAAAACAAAGGTATTGAAAAAGAATTAATGGCATAAAAAAACCCTGTCCAAGGCGATGGACAGGGTTTTGTAATTGCTCGAAAGCGATTATCTTATTGTACCGGAGTAGCCGTTACTGTATTTGCACCAGATGCAGGCGTGCCTGTAGGTTTTTTGATGTCAGTTAATTCTACTTCAAAAACCAATGGTGTATAAGGATTGATACCGCCTTGTGGCATACCGTTTTCACCGTAAGCTAATTTAGAAGGAATGATAAAAGTAGCTTTACCACCTTTACCTAACATTTGTAAACCTTCGTCAAATCCTGGAATTGCTCTTCCTAAAGTAAATTCACGTGGGCCGTATTGCGCCGCCGGGTTAAACTTACCTGATTCTTTAGCGATTTTAATATCACTTGTATCAAAAATATTGTCTTTACCGTCGGTTTTTTTAGTGGTTAATTTACCAGTATAGTTTACCATAATCGTATCGCCAACCACTGGTTTTGGTCCAGTACCTGGTGTGGTGATCACATATTGTAAACCCGAAGCCGTAGTTTGAACTTTAAGTTTGTTATCAGCAATGTATTTTTTGATTTTACCTGCTTCGCTTGCTTTATGTTTATCAATTGCAGCCTGGTAATCTTTCATAAAGAAATCTTTTGCTTTTTCCTGGAAAGCTGAATCCGTTTCATTAGCACCTTTTTTCAATACTTTTTCCACTTTCACAGTAAAAACTAAGTATTTATCATTTTTAAGTTGCTCTGGCTTAGGCGTACCTGAGTATTTAGCCATTGTATCCAAGTTCAATTTGAACGTTGCACTATCACCTTCACCAAAAAGATACAATACATCATTCATATCGCCAGCATACATTTTCTTTCCTACCGGAAATACTTGTGGTTGCTCCATGTCATAGGTGTTAGCCATAATTGAATCTTTCTCATTTTTCTGAATAAAGTTCAATTTAATAATATCGCCTTCTTTAATTTTCTCCTTACCAGCTGAGTGGTGTATTTTGTACATCAACCCACCTGGGCCTTTTTCATAGTTGTTACAAGCAGCTAAACCAAGTGTAGCCGCAAAAAGAATTACTAAACTTTTTTTCATTGCGTTTTTTGTCGTTGTTAGTTTGTGAGTCAAGACCAATGGCCTTAAATGAGTTATTTATTTGTTTATCGTTGCAATTACTGCGCTTTATTAAAGCAGCAACTGTGTTTCATATTCCGGTAAAATGGATTTAAAATAAGCTACTGTTTCAGTTAATCCCTGATCCGAATATCCACCCGCAGCATTCCTGTGCCCGCCACCATTGAAATACTTCCTGCAAATTTCATTAGCTGGAAAATCACCCGTTGATCGAAGTGATATCTTAACCTTATCTTTTCTTTCAATAATAAAAGCTGCCAAACGAATACCATTCACCGATAATGCATAATTTACAATACCTTCGGTATCACCGGTTACAATTTTATAATGATCCAGTTCTTGCGCAGTTACAGTGATAATGGCCGTATTCAGGTCTTTTAAGATCTCCAGTTTGTTCGATAAACAATTGCCTAAGAAACGTAAACGATTTTCTGTGGCATTATCGTATACCAACTGGTGAATTCTCCAATGCTCTGCACCGGCGTCAATAAGGTCTGCTGCAATTCTATAAACCGTGGAAGTGGCTGATTGAAAGCGGAATGAACCAGAATCTGTCATGATACCTGTGTATAAACAGGTTGCAATATCCTTGGTTAAATAAGCGATATCATCCATCTCATTTACAATGAAATCGTACACCAATTGCGCCGCAGCACAGGCATTGATGTTCCAGTGACGGTAATCATCAAAGTCTTCCGGATCAAGGTGATGGTCGATCATCGCCTTATAACCTGGTGCCTCGCGAATCAGTTCGCCTAATTCATTGATTCTTGTTAAAGTATTGAAGTCCAGACAAAAAATAATTGCCGCTTCAGCTACATAGGTCGCCGACTTATCAGGCTCGTCTGTGTAAATGATTACATCCGAATTGTTTGGAAGCCAATGTAAAAAGTAAGGATAATCTGTCGGTGTAATAACCTTTACGTGGTGACCTTTTTGAATCAAATACGCGTATAGCCCTAAAGAGGAGCCCATAGCGTCGCCATCAGGTTTATGATGGGTAGTGATTACAATTTTTTGCGGCGTAGCCAGCAAAGACTTTAGTTGTGAAAGTGATAGCATATATTCCGCTACAAAGCTAACAATTTAATGATGAATTGATGGTGATAATATTTCAAGCTTTAATATTAAGCGTAATAAATGTAATTTTGCAAAAAAATTTAAATAAAATGGCTACAAATAGAACTTTTACGATGATTAAACCAGACGCCGTTGCGAATGGTCACATCGGTGCGATCATCAATGATATTACTGCTGCAGGTTTCAAAATCATTGCATTAAAATACACTAAACTAACTCCTGAAACTGCTGGTAAGTTTTATGAAATTCACAAAGAGCGTCCTTTTTACAATGATTTAGTAAGCTTTATGTCTTCAGGACCTATCGTTGCTGCCATCTTAGAAAAAGACAACGCTATTGAAGATTTCAGAAAATTAATTGGTGCTACCGACCCTTCTAAAGCTGAAGAAGGTACTATCCGCCAGAAATATGCGAAATCAATTGACGCTAACGCTGTTCATGGATCAGATTCTGACGAAAACGCGCAAATCGAAGGTGATTTCTTCTTTTCTGCCGAAGAACGTTTCTAGTTTCAAAATCCCTTTAAAAAAATAAGCACCCCTATAAGGTGCTTATTTTTTTGTAATATTATCGAACCACTACCATACCAAACATGAATAAAATAACATTAACCCTCGTGGTTTCTTTGTTTGCGGCTACTGCGATGGCACAAACAAAAAAAGCGCCTGTTAAAAAAGCGCCCGCTCCGGCTGCAGTGAAAGCGGTTCCGGAATTAAAAAACGGCCTTGATTCTGCCAGTTATGCCTTTGGCATAATGATGGGCACCAACCTTAAAGGTGCCGGCATTACCAGTTTAAATTATACGCTGTTAAATAAAGCGTTAACAGAAGCGTTCCAAAACGAAAAAGCAATACTAACTACTGATGAGGCACAAAAAGCCATCAGCGATCTTTTCCAGGAAAGCAGTAAAAAGCAACATGCAGCAAGCATTGCCGCAGGAAAAGCCTTTTTCGAAAAAAACAAACAGGTTGCAGGTGTAGTTACCACGCCAAGCGGCTTACAATACCAGGTTATTACCCCAGGTACAGGCGCAAAACCAGGTCCAACGGCTTCGGTGAAGGTCCATTATAAAGGTACTTTGCTAGACGGCACACAGTTTGACAGCTCCTACGACCGCGGTGAACCAACACCTTTATCGGTGAATAATGTGATTGCAGGTTGGACTGAAGGTTTGCAACTCATGCAAACCGGCGCTAAATATAAGTTCTTCGTTCCCTATACTTTAGCCTACGGAGAGCGTGCTGCTGGGCCACAGATTCCTGCTTACAGCAACCTGATTTTTGAGATTGAACTTATCTCGGTAGACGCTAAATAACCCCTCTAACAAACCATTTTCATCGTATGTTGTTATTTACTAAACAAACAAATATGATGAATATGAAAAGATATCTTCCACTCAGCCTCGTGGTTTTATTAATGACCACCTTAACAAGTTGTTCTGCTATTGAAGGAATTTTTAAAGCCGGCGTTTGGTCTGGTGTAATACTAGTAGTCATTGTCCTTGCCCTAATCATTTGGGTAATCAGCAAGATATTTGGTGGCAGAGGCTAGGTATTTATAAAAATATTAGATCTGTAATGACTTCAGAACCGGTACGTTCATTAATCTTTTGAATGATTCCGGTTCTTACCATTAAAAGCTCGTTTTTTATCACCGATGATTCTATACGTACAAAGAGTTTTTGGTTAGACACATAGATTTGTGTCGTACGGTTGGCAATGGCAACCCCCATAATTTCAGGCCATAAGGCCACTACAGAAGTCTGGTCAAATCTACCTTTCAGTTTATATACATTAAGCATTTTGCTGATACCCTCTTTCAGGGTAATGTCATTAGGTTTACGCATGATTTACCGCTCCATTATTTACTTCAAACAAAGTTACAGGAACTTTAATACTATCAAAAACATTTAACACTCTTTCTCTTCCGGTGTCAGTAATAAAGATCTGACCGAAGTCATGATGCGAAACCATTTCCATCAGCTTGCGAATGCGGCGGTCATCTAACTTATCAAAAATATCATCAAGCAACAACAAAGGCTTAAAACCTTTATACTTCTGCAGATATGCATATTGTGCCAACTTTAATGCAATCAGGAAAGACTTCTGCTGCCCTTGGGAACCGAATTTCTTAAGTGGCATATCGGCGATTGTAAAAATCAAATCGTCTTTATGAATCCCTGTGGTGGTCCTTTCTAATGCTTTATCCTTCTCTGACGACTGGCTCAATAACTTTTCGAAAGGCTGGTCATTCAATTGCGATGCATAGACCAAAGTTACCCTTTCGTTATCATCGGTCAGAAATGAATAATACTGATCAAACAAAGGGATAAATTCCTGCATAAATTCCTTACGTTTTTCAAACAGCCGGTTCCCTGAAGCGACAAGCTGTTCGTCAAAAATCTGCAGCAGTTCAGGATCATACTTACGGGTTACGGCAATTTGTTTCAACAAGGCATTTCGGTTAAGCAAGTGACGGTTATACACCATCAGCTCATCGAGGTAACGGGAGTCTGTTTGGGAGATCACGTTATCCATAAACCTGCGGCGCTCCTCGCTCCCATCCATAATAATATTCACATCATATGGGGAAATCATCACAACAGGAAATAAACCAATATGATCGGCCAGTTTATCGTATTCTTTTTTGTTGCGTTTAAACTGTTTCTTCTGGTTGCGTTTTACACCACAAGTTATTTTCTCATTTTTTTCCTGCCGTTCAAAATCACCCTGAATCAAAAAAATATCTTCACCGGTTTTAATCTGCTGGCTATCAATAGGATTAAAATAACTTTTACTCAAACAGAGGTAATGAATGGCATCGAGTAAATTAGTCTTTCCACTGCCGTTTGGACCTACAAAAGCATTAACAGTTTTCGAAAAACGAACATCGGCATCAGTGTAATTCTTGAAGTTTAAGAGGGTAATGTTTTTTAACCACATAGTTTATAGCATCAAAGTTACCGTTTACCGACGTTAAATCATTAAAGTTTAATTAAATAGTGCATTTAGGGGTTGATACTTCAATCGAAAAATGTATTTTTGCAATCCTTAATTTTTTTAAAAAATAAAATGTCCGCAACAGAAAAAGAAATAAACAACCCTGTGAAGAAAGGTTCTTTTATTGAAGAGAACTCAAAAAGCCTGTTATTTATTATAGGTGCAGTCGTGGTATTGATCGGTATTTATATCTGGTATCAAAATGTCTATTTAAAAGATCGGGCGCAGGAAGCCTCAGCAAAAATGTACAAAGCAGAGCAATACCTAGGTGTTGATTCTTTAGCGGCAAAAGCAATTAACGGCGATGGTGGCTACCCTGGTTTTGAACAAATTGCCAAAGAATATGCAAATACAAAATCTGCAAACCTGGCAAACCTTTATTTAGGGGGCATTTACTTACGTAAAGGGGAATATAAAAAAGCAGTTGAAGCCTTAGGGAATTACACAGAGACAGGAAGCCCTGTAGCTGATCCATTGGCTCTTGGTTTATTGGGCGATGCTTACAGTGAGTTGAAAGACTATAAACAAGCGGCTACTTATTACAAAAAGGCTGCTGATAAAGCCAGCAATAACTTCACTTCGCCAATGTTCTTAAAGAAATTAGGCCAGGTTCAGGAACAACTAAAAGACTATAAAGCTGCAGAAGAAGCATACACTAAAATTAAAACAGAATACCCTGCAAGCCAGGAAGCTGCGATGATTGATGAGTACATTGCCCGCGCTGCAACCTTGAGAAAATAAGTACTATCATTAGTACCACCGAAAGGGATTGTCATTGAAAAATGGTCAATCCCTTTTTTTTTGTGCATTAGCCTCCCGTACCTGCTTTCTCAGGAGTCCTGGACAAGCTTTTGTTTAACCACCGGCAATCCTTATCTTTACGGCATGGCTACACAACTAAAAAACCTATCCGACTTTTCTCATACTACTGTTCCTAATGCAAGCCCTTATCGTTTCGCTATAGCCGTAGCGGAATGGAATGCCGATGTTACCGGCGCTTTATACAACGGAGCGATTGAAACACTTAAAAATAACGGCGCATTAGCAGAAAACATTATTTCGGTAGCCGTACCTGGCAGCTTTGAGCTCAGCGGTGCAGCAGAAATTATTTTAAACAAACATCCGGAGCTCGACGCTGTTATCTGTCTGGGTTGCGTGATTCAGGGAGATACCAAACATTTTGACTTTATCTGTGATGCTGTTGCGCAGGGTATTACCAATGTAGGCATTAAACACAGCAAACCGGTAATCTTTGGAGTCCTTACCACAAACGACCAACAGCAAGCTTTAGATCGTGCAGGCGGTAAACATGGCAATAAAGGCGACGAAGCCGCTATCACTGCCATTAAAATGGCTGAGTTAGCAGCAACCCTATAACATTCAATACAAAGACTAAAGAAAGATTAATGATGCAGTGGACCTTCCTTACCGATATCGCACAAGTTGCGGAAATAAAAAACCAGCCTGGTTACAGCCTGATTTTTAAACACAGTACCCGTTGCTCTGTGAGCGGCATGGCAAAAAGACGTTTTGAGATGGATTGGGATGCCATCCCTGCAGATACAAAACTGTACTTTTTAGATTTAATCAGCTACCGGAACATTTCTGCACAGGTAGCTGAAACTTTTCAGGTACATCATGAATCGCCGCAGGTGTTGTTAATCAAAGACGGAGAATGCATTCTTGATGCTTCACATGGAGATATTTCTGCCGATGAAGTAGCTGAAGTGATTAATAATTAAACGTAACTGTTTTTACAATATCCGGGTGAAGGCTGTAGATCACCGGACAAGTGTGTGCAGAACGCTCAATGATTGTTTTTACTTTGTCCGTGTAATCATTTGCCGGAAATTGGAAATTCACTTTGATTTCTGAAACACGGCGGGGGTTTTCTGCCATCACCTTGGTAATTTCGGCAGTGGTACCATCAACGTTAAAGCCATGTTCCTGGGCCGCTATGCCAATAATTGTAAGCATGCAGTTTCCTAAAGATGTTGCCAGTAAGTCTGTAGGTGAAAAAGCCTGCCCCTGCCCTTTGTTATCTACGGGAGCATCGGTAATGATTTCATCTCCAGAACGTTCGTGAACAGATGTGGTTCTTAAACCACCGTTATAAGTTATTTTTGAAGTAGCCATATCCGCTTATTTTGACTACAAGATTACCATTATTTTTAATGGATAGCAACCAGGTGATTAAACAATTCAATCCTATTGCTTAACTTTGGAGCATGATCGAACTTCCGGTTGTTTCAGCAGAACAAAAACAACGCAAACCAAACTGGCTTAGGGTTAAGCTTCCGGTTGGTAAAGAATATGCGCAAGTACGCAGTTTAGTAGACACGCATAAACTTCATACCATTTGCGAAAGTGGTAACTGCCCGAACATGGGTGAATGCTGGGGCGCAGGCACAGCAACCTTCATGATTTTGGGTAATATCTGTACTCGCTCCTGCTCTTTCTGTGCAGTAGCTACAGGCAGACCTTTAGCAGTGGATGTAGATGAACCTAACCGCGTGGCCAACTCGGTAAAGTTAATGCAGGTGAAACATTGTGTAATTACTTCGGTAGACCGCGATGACCTTAAAGATGGAGGTTCCATTATCTGGGCAGAAACGTTACAGGCCATCCGACGCGAAAGTCCGCAAACCACCCTGGAAACCTTAATTCCTGATTTCAGGGGTATTTGGGATAACCTGTACCGCGTATTGGAAGAAAGACCTGAAGTGGTTTCACATAATATGGAAACTGTAAAAAGGTTGACTAAACAAGTAAGAATTCAAGCTAAATATGATAGAAGTCTGGAAGCGTTAAGACGCATTTCAGAATTTGGTGTGCGCACTAAAACCGGCATCATGCTTGGTTTAGGCGAAACCGAGGAAGATATTTACGAAGCGATGGATGATTTAGTAGCGAACGGCGTACATATCTTAACGCTGGGTCAATATTTACAGCCAACACGTAACCATCACCCTGTTGTAGACTGGATTCACCCTGACCAATTTGCTAAATACAAAGAAGTGGGTATGGCTAAAGGTTTCAGGTATGTAGAAAGCGGGCCACTGGTACGTTCTTCTTACCATGCAGAAAAGCATTTATTCGAATTCTAATCGCATATTAAATGACGGGTGATCAGGGGGATATTTTCCGCAACCTGTGAAGCCGTCACATTAAAATGGTCAGCTGCCAGGGCGTCACCTGCCTTGCCATGTAAATAACAGGAGAGGATAGCCGATTCTAATGCAGGCCTTCCCTGTGCCATAAAGGCCGTTAGTACCCCCGTTAACACGTCGCCCATTCCACCCTGTGCCATGCCAGGGTTTCCTGTTGGATTTATGTAGACCTGTTTCCCTCCATCTACAATAAAAGTATACCTGTTTTTTAATACAATCACGCACTGCAGCTTATCAGCCTGTATACGGGCGGTAAGCAAACGATCGTACCAGGTAAGGTGTTCGCCAAATAAACGATCAAATTCCTTAACATGCGGCGTTAGAATGGAGCCGGGTGCAAGTCTATGCTTCAAAGCCGGATAGCCCGCAAGAATGTTAAGGGCATCGGCATCTATTACCAGTGGGTGATGGAGATCCAGAAGGTCTTCGAGAAGCGTTTTTGATGTTGCAGTGTCTCCTAATCCGCTCCCTATACCAATAGCTTGGTATTTACCCAGGTTTCTTTCACTGATGTCAGCGCGGTCAAGATACATCACTTCGGGTAAAGAAGTATTTAGTGTATTTAATCCAGCTGCCGGTATAGACAGGGTGGTTAAACCAGCACCGGCATACAAACAGCCTTTGGCGTTCTATATCGCGGCCCCCATGGTATTGGTATCGCCAGCAATTAATAAAGCATGCCCATAGGTTCCTTTGTGACTGAAAGACTTTCTGGGTTTTAGCAGTGTTTTAATATCGTCTACCGTTATCAGCTGGAATTCTCCTTGTTGGCGTTCAATAAAAGCCTCATCCAGACCAATATCTACTACTTCAAACCTTTCGGTAGCTTTTGCTGATTCAGGGAAGAAGAAATTAGGTTTTGGCCGCTGGAAACTGATGGTCAGGTAGGCCTGGATGCCGTCATAAGTGAGTGGTGTGGCACCATCAGCAAAGAATCCGGTCGGAACATCTACCGAATAGGTTCTTTTACCCAATGCATTCATGAGCGCCACCAGGGAAAGAAATTTCCCGCTGAGTGGCTGGTTAAGCCCGGAGCCTAACATGGCGTCGATAACTACATCAGTTTGCAGATGCAGGGCTTGTTCCGCTTCCGTCAGGTGCTTAATCTCCACTCCTGTTTCCAGAAGGCGCTTATAATTTTCAGTAAAATCATTTGATTCCTTAGCCGAAAAATCAGCTATAAAAACCTGCAGGTTTGGGTATCCTCTGTAATACAACAAACGTGCAATGGCCAGCCCGTCGCCACCGTTATTGCCTTTACCACAGAATACTGAAATTCTGGTCTGACAGTTGGGCTCATAAGGGATGAAAGCACGAATAAAAGCCTCTGCAGCACGCTCCATCAAATCGACGGATGCAATCTTTTGTTCTGCGATGGTAAATTCATCAGCCATGCGCATTTGTTCTGAGCTAAGCAAGGTTTGCATATAGCTAATTTAACGAAATTTACCTTCGCGCATCATGTTTTCGTTATGGATTTCTTCCATTATCAACATCTATTAAAAAACCTTAACTCAAAGCTTATGAAAAATGCCTGTTCAAACCACGGCCGGAGGATACGTATGGCCTCGTTTATGTTCTTCGTATTATTTGCTTTCACTGCCTCCGGACAGGACTCGCTTAACTGGATCAATAAAAATGCCTACGAAATACATTCAAATCCGACTTTAGGAAATAACGACCTGTCTTTTTTACTCAAGGAATTAAACGGCAAAACCGTGGTCGGACTAGGTGAAGCTTCCCATGGAACACGGGAGTTTTATGTGCAAAAAGCACGCATAATAGCATATCTCATCAATCATTGCAATTTTAAGTTACTTGCCTTTGAAGTTCCGCAATCTTTAATAACGCCAATTAATATATATGTACAATCTAGGGAAGGAAATCTGAAGGAATTTATGGCGAAAATAGGCTTATATAATACGGAAGAAATATATAACCTATTTCAACTGATCAGCCAATACAACAAAGATAAGGCATTGGATGAAAAGGTGGTGATCACAGGTTTTGATCATAAAGATTACTGGCCTGACCCTTATAGCCGGGATAAATACATGACGGAAAATCTGGTCAAATCTTATGAAGTTAAAAAAAGCAAAACTATAGTTTGGACCCACAATGTGCATATTATGAAAGATACTACTTCTAACTCTCTCGCGATGGGTTCCTACTTAAACCAGCATTTTAAAAATGCCTTTTATTCAATTGGTTTTGACACCTTCAAAGGGACGGTAAATGTTCTAAATAATGGAGAATTTGAAGAACATCATTTTCAAGCAAAAGAAGGTACTTTGTCAACGTTGTTTGAACAAGTGAAGTACAAATCGTTTTTTCTACCCTTTCCTTTCGAGAGCCCCTTTAATGGAAAAACCATTCATATTACCAATATATATTCTAACTGGCAGGAATTTAAACCGTTACCAATAAAGCCAGGGGTAGATTTTGATGGAATTATTTTTATACGGGACACCTCAGCTTCTGTTAAGCTGAGCAAAGAATAGTCTGTTTTAATGAGATAGAGATGAATAGACCATTCAACATTCAGAAATGGGCTATAAGCCCATTTCTTTTTTCAGGAATTTACCTGTTAAACTGATTGGGTTCTGGATCAAACCTTCGGGCGTACCTTCAAATAAAATCCTGCCACCGCCAGCGCCACCTTCTTCACCAAGGTCAATCACCCAGTCGGCAACCTTAACCACATCCAGATTATGCTCAATCACTAATACGGTATTACCTTTTTCAACCAACTCATTCAACACCCCCAACAATACGTTGATGTCTTCGAAATGAAGGCCCGTAGTAGGTTCATCGAGGATGTAAAAAGTTTTGCCTGTATCTTTTTTGCTTAGCTCGGTAGCCAGTTTCACGCGTTGAGCCTCCCCACCTGATAGTGTCGTTGACGACTGGCCCAGAGTGATGTACCCCAGGCCCACCTCTTTCAAGGTTTTGATTTTACGGTAAATTAAAGGCATGTTTTCAAAGAAAACACAAGCATCTTCGATACTCATGTCGAGCACATCGCTAATGGATTTTCCACGGTAACGAACTTCCAATGTTTCCCTGTTATACCTTCTGCCGCCGCATTCTTCGCATGGCACCTGAACATCTGGCAGGAAGTTCATTTCGATAACCTTCATTCCTGCACCCTGACAGGTTTCACACCTTCCACCTTTAACATTAAAAGAGAAACGTCCAGGCTTATATCCGCGAATTTTCGCCTCCGGTAATTGCACAAACAAGTTACGGATATCAGAAAATACACCGGTATAAGTAGATGGATTAGAGCGTGGTGTACGGCCAATCGGTGCCTGGTCTATTTCTATGACCTTATCAATTTCCTTAATCCCATTGATTTTTTCGTATGGCAAAGGATGTTTCTTCGCCCTGAAAAAGTGATGGTTTAAAATAGGATATAACGTTTCGGTAATTAAACTCGATTTTCCACTGCCCGAGACCCCGGTAACGGCAATAAACTTACCCAATGGAAAATCTACAGAGACATCTTTTAAATTATGACCACTTGCTTTAATGATCGACAGTTTATGTCCGTTGCCTAAACGGCGTTTTTTAGGAATCTCAATTCCTTTTTTACCGTTAAGGTAGGCAGCTGTAAGGGTTTTTGATTTTAATATCTGCGCAGGTGTACCTTGAGCAACAATGTTACCCCCCTTTACACCTGCTGCAGGACCCACATCAATGACATGATCAGCCTCCAGAATCATTTCCTTATCATGTTCTACCACCAATACGGTATTACCGAGATCGCGCAGGTTTTTCAAGGCATTAATCAGGCGTTCGTTATCACGCTGGTGCAGGCCGATACTTGGCTCGTCGAGAATATACATGACATTCATCAGCTGTGAGCCGATTTGAGTAGCCAACCTGATACGTTGTGCTTCACCACCCGACAAAGTACGCGCCGTACGGTCAAGTGACAGGTAATTAAGCCCCACATCGCTTAAAAAGCCCAATCGGGCCCTGATTTCTTTTAATATCTCTCTGGCGATGGTATTCTGCCGCTCATTTAGTCTATCCTCTAAATTTTCAAACCAGGCTCTGATGCTCTTGATGTCCATTTCTGCCAATTCGAAGATGTTCTTTCCGTCGATCTTGAAATGCAGACTTTCTTTCTTTAAACGGGCACCATTACACACCGGACAAGTTTTCATTTTACGAAAGTTATCCATATCCTCAGTGGCACCTTCGCCTTTACGCTCCTGCTGCTCTTCGAGTAATTTAATAATCCCATCGAAAGTAACCTGGTAGTTTTGCACATTCCATTTGTTGTATTCTACAGCAACAGAAAGCAAATCGTGACTACCATTAAGCAGTAGATTAATAACATCATCGCCTAATCTTTCAATAGGTGTAGAAAGAGAAAATCCGTGTTTCTTAGCCAGGGCTTTCAATACCTGGAACATCCAGATGTCGCGGTATTCGCCTAATGGGGCAAGGCCTCCATTTAAGATGCTAAGTTTAGGGTTCGGCATTACCGACTCCTTATCAACAACGAAGATATAGCCGAGTCCGTCGCAAGCTTCACAAGCGCCATATGGCGAGTTGAAAGAAAAGCTATTGGGTTGCGGCTCATCATAAGAGATACCCGTTGTAGGGCACATAAGGAAACGGCTGAAATGAGATACGTTATTGTCCTTATCACTAATTTTAATGATTCCCTTACCTAACCGCATGGCAGTCTGTAAAGACTCCAGCAAACGCTTACGATCGTCTGGTTCAATGATAAGGCGGTCAACCACAATTTCAATATCGTGAATCTTGTAAC
>NZ_JAZQNU010000140.1:0-29855 GCF_045627485.1 Pedobacter sp.
ATACAGGCCTCTTTGATCATGTTCGCAAATTATTTGCCGCCACTCCTGCAGCTAAAAAGAGGAAGTTTGATGCTGGACGTTTTTCTTTTAATGTGGTAAAGGGCCGCTGCCCACATTGTGAGGGAGAAGGTATGGTGATGGTAGAGTTGTTATTCCTGCCGAGTGTCTATACTCCCTGTCCCACCTGCGGCGGAACACGTTATAATTCCCAAACGTTGGAAGTGTGTTACAAGGATAAAAATATCGCCGAAGTGCTCCATATGACGGTGGATGAAGCCGCTGACTTCTTTAGTGGAGAACCGTCAATTAGCCGGGCATTGGAGGTAGTGCGTGAGGTTGGCCTGGGTTATCTGCGTTTGGGACAACCCGCTACCGAATTATCTGGCGGCGAGGCCCAGCGCATTAAATTGGCTACGGAATTGCAGCGTGTGCAACACGGACAGACGCTTTATGTGCTTGATGAACCGACTACAGGCTTGCATCCTTCGGATGTGGAGCGTTTGCTCCTGCAATTGAACCGCCTGGTTGACGCTGGTAATACGGTAATTTTAGTTGAACACGACATGGAAGTGATCGCCGCCAGCGACTGGGTGATTGACATTGGGCCGGGAGCGGGAGAGGCGGGGGGACAGATCGTAGCACAAGGCACTCCTGATGTGATTGTAGAAAACACAGTAAGCCGTACGGGGCCATACCTGGCAAAGTATTTACACGGAATTGCGGTGTAAGGGGTAAGCCGCTATGATACCGCCACCAGGACCGTCTTCGCTTCATGGATGCTGTAAAACTTTTTAATTCTCATTAAATTCCATAGGGTATAAGAATGGTTTCTGTTCTGGTGGAGGTGCTCGAGGATCAGTTGATTTACATATCCTTTATTAATAAATGAGGGTAAGCCTTCGTTTAGAGTTAAAAGTTCCCCTTTAAGTTCGTTTCTGAACCAAAGCGCAATAGGAACATTAAAGCCACGTTTAGGTCGGTCAAACAGCGCTTTGGGGACGTGCTTTGCAAGAATATCTTTTAAGATCGATTTCTTAATGCCATCTTTCAATAGTAAATGATTGGGTATTGCCCTTGAAATTTCTATTAAGTTGGCATCCAGCATGGGCACCCTTAATTCCAGAGAGAACCGCATGGAGGCGCGGTCTGATTTTGTTAACATCAAGTCTGGCAGCGTCCATAAAAGATCAATATTGCTGAGGTCTTTCTCGTTTTCAAGGGGGAAATCTGCTGGAATATTCAAAATATCAACTACGGAAATGTCATCTTTTCCAAAATGCTTCCTCAGGAAATCTTTGCCAACCACCATGGCCAAATCCCAGGGTTTTATAGAGGTGGCATATACCTGATAAAAATTGAGTAACGTGGGGTTGTTGATCGGATAGATCATTTTTAAAGCCTTTTCATTGTTCGTCAGACGAAGTAAACGGGTAAACCAATGTCTTAAAAGTTCGGGTTTGTTTTTAAAGAGCTTGTGGAACCGGGTAGCAAAAGCATAATGTTCATACCCTAGAAATAATTCGTCGCCACCATCGCCCGACAAAGCTACCGTAATACCTTGTTCTTTGGCCTTTTTACAAAGTATACTTAAGGGTAAGGAGGCGAAATCTCCAAAAGGCTCATCGAAATAAAAGTCAAAATCATTGATCTGTTCCAATAAATCGTCTGGCTCGAAGGTCAGGTTTTGATGGACAGTTTTTAGATGCCCGGCAATTGCTGTGGCATAACCACTTTCATCAAATCCTTGCTCCTTAAACCCCATTGCATAAGTTTTGACAGGCACCGGAGCGTTTTTCTGGGCTAGTGCTGCAATAAGGGAGCTGTCTACGCCACCACTTAAAAAACAGCCTACATTTACATCGGCTACCATTTGCATGTCAATGGCACGTTGCAATTCCGTTTCAACCACTTCTAAGGCATGTTGGTAGTTGTTAATTTGATAGGGGGAATGGGTGGATTGATCTGTGCCCGACCAGTATTTGGTGATTTTAAGTTTGCCTTGCTGATAGTCCAGGTAACTTCCCGGCGGTAATTTATAGACATTTTGATAGGCTGAATGCGGGGCTGGAATATAGCCTAAAACTAAAAATTGCAATAGTGATTTTTCATTTTTATGAGACAAAATGCTGGAGGAGAATACCTTTAATTCACTGCCAAAGGCAAACACATTTTCGTGGTGGTAATAATACAAAGGTTTGATTCCTATTTTATCTCTGGCCACAAAAAAGGACTTTGTTTTGGTGTTAAATATGCAAAAGGCAAACATGCCGTTGAATTTTGATAAACATAGTTTTCCCCAGCAATCAAATGCTTTCAAAATGACTTCTGTATCAGAATGAGAGTGAAAAGTATAGCCTTTATTAACTAACTCCTCTCTAATGGTGTGAAAATTATATATTTCTCCGTTAAAGGTGATCACCAATTCTTTAAAAAACATGGGCTGATGACCTGCATCGGTTAAATCAACGATGGCCAGCCTCCGATGGACCAGGCAAACGTCCTGCTCCTGGTAAATGCCAAAACTGTCGGGCCCCCGGTGTTCCAAAACTTCTTTTGCCCTAATGATTGCAGGCATATTTACTGCCCCAGCGATACCGCACATTGTTTATCTAATTTAAGATTAAAAAATTCGGTTTAAATTGTACAGCTGCTTTCATTAGGCTTTAAGTATGATTACTAAAATGAAGCTTTTCATAAAACCGGCTGCTCTTAAAAGTAGATGAAAATTAAGTGAACAAGAATTATATATTGAAATTGTAGACGCGATTACTCATCGTAAAAACTTGATTAGCGGTTAATAGGCTTGCTGGTAATCTTTGCGTTAGCAACTGAGTATTGCTAATTGTTATTTCACAGGTGAAAGACATAACACCTCCTTCACGGCCCTTTCCATTGGCATGACCCAAAAATTCATCTGGCAAAAGCTGTAACTTATTCGCTTTTATCAACTCTTATTATAAATTAGAAAAAAATTATAGCTATGGGATTATTTTCCGCCCTGATGGGCAATGCCGGTGCAGTTAGCCAGGATGAATTGAAGAGAAATTACGGCCTACTGCTAATTGATAATGAAGAAATAGAGTTTGGCTTTAAACTGATTAGGGATACCTTCATTTTCACCAATAAAAGGTTAATCATCATTGATGTTCAAGGATTAACCGGTAGCAAAACCGAGTTCCTTTCTGTTGCCTATAAGTCGATATCCAGGTTTAGCGTGGAAACCGCTGGAACTTTTGACCTGGATGCGGAGCTGAAAATCTGGGTATCCAGTGAAACGGTTCCAAGCATCCGCAAGAAATTTAACAAATCAGTGAATATTTTTGAAGTTCAAAAGGCACTGGCGCATCATGTGCTCCGTTAGGATTTGCTCAAAATCTTGAGTAACCTGTAACCGATACTAAAATCGATTTTATGATTAAGGACATCCAAGCTTACAATGATTTGCAATCACCTCCCGACCGGGAGATATGCAATGTGTTATCCTCAGAAATCAACCGTTATTTAGCTGAGGGGGAGTGTAAAATCTGGCATGCTCATCCCGTGTGGTTTATCAATGGAAATCCAATTGTAGGTTATACTAAGCTTAAAGCCGGTATCCGTTTGATGTTTTGGAGCGGCGCTGATTTTGATGAACCGGAGTTAAAAATAAACACTGGAAAATTTAAAGACGCATCGATTACTTACACTTCCACAGAACAGATCAACATTGATGATGTGGCGCGCTGGTTAGAGAAAGCGAAGCATATACAGTGGGATTATAAAAACCTGGTGAAGAGAAAAGGCGTTTTAGAACGCCTTAAATAGCACCTATTTCGTTTCGTTAGCACTTGTGATTTTGTCAACAATTAAAGCAATTGCGCCGTCCCCTGTTACATTACATGCCGTACCAAAACTATCCATTGCGATGTAGAGTGCGATCATTAATCCTACCATCTCTTCGTTAAAACCCAGCATGGATTGCAATATTCCCACAGCTGCCATAATTGCACCACCAGGTACTCCAGGTGCTGCAACCATTGCAATTCCCAGCATAAATATAAAACCTGAGAAGAGTGTGAAATCAAAAGGAACTCCATTTAAAATCATTAATGCAATAGCACAAGCCGTAATTTTCATTGTACTTCCAGACAGATGGATCGTAGCGCATAAAGGAATTACAAATCCAGCAATTCTTTCAGAAACCCCATTTTTTATAGTCTGCTCCAGTGTAACAGGAATAGTAGCGGCCGAAGACTGCGTACCCAATGCTGTAAAATAGGCTGGCATCATGGTAAGCAATAGCTTAAAAGGGTTCTTCTTTGTAACAACTGCTGCAATAAAGTATTGTATTAATAATAATAAAATATGTAGGGCAAAAATTACTCCTATAATGCTTATAAATACCGAGAGGATTGGAACAACTTTTCCGGTATAAGACATACTTGTGAATATCCCCAATATGAATAATGGTAATAATGGAACAATTACGTTTTCTATGAGTTGCATGATGATCTTCTGGAAGTCATTCACCACTAATTTTAAGGTTGATTTCTCTTGATAGGAAACCCCCAAGCCAATGATAAAAGCTAGAAACAAAGAAGTCATCACATCTAAAACAGGGGGAATGCTAATACTAAAATAGGGCGTTAGTTCAGGTCTCGAACCTCCAAGCTGAGTGATATCATTTACATGAGTAGCCAAAAGTTGTGGAAATATTCCTGCTGTGACAAAATAAGTACTAAAACCAGAAAATAAAGTCGAACCATAAGCGATAGCAACAGTAAGCAATAATAATTTGCCAGCGCTTTTGCCTAAATCAGAAATAGCAGCCATGATTAATCCCATGATGATCAATGGAATGGCAAAATTTAAAAACTGTCCAAATAAATCATTAAAGGTTGTAAATATCCTGTTTACGGATTCGGGTAAATAGGTTCCAAAAACAATACCTAGAACTATGGCAAGAAAAATTTTAAATAGTAGGTTCGAAAATAAACGCTTAAACATAGGTGTTGAATGGTAAAAGACTTCAAAAGTCTTGATATAGATTGTTTTTATTTTCGCAAATATACTGGTTTGTAAAGATTTCCTTAAATGTCTAACCACCTATTATGCCTCTTACAGCCCTTTATGTCTAATAATGAAGGATATACTTTCGCTATAAAAAATGCATTAAGGAAAATTAATTTTAATCATGATAGCTTGTTAATGGTCATTTATATTTGTAATGTTGTTATTATTAGCTGTGATTTCATTAGAATGCAAAAAGAGCAAAAATGTAAACCCGAAGATGTCTTTAAAGAATATTATGGTCGTTTATGCTATTTTGTATACCAATTTGTACCTGATAAAACCATTGCTGAAGATTTAGTTCAGGATGCTTTCCTTGCTTACTGGGATTCGAAAAGTAAATTTTCAGATCATCCTCGGGCAATAAAGGATTTCCTATACACGGCCGTCAGAAATTCTTCATTAAATTATTTGAAACGCGAAAAAGTTCGCGAACGTTACTTCTTCCGAAGGCAGGAGGATGACTTTGAAAATGAAAAGGTTTTAGGAGCCATCATCAAGGCTGAAGCCATGGCTAACCTGCATAAGGCGGTTTTCCAATTACCGGAAAGTTGCAGGAAAGTTTTTCTTTTAGCTTACTTCCAGGGTTTAAGTAATCCTGAAATTGCCCAGGAATTAAATATTAGCGTCAACACGGTAAGAAATCACAAGTCTTACGGTTTAAAAATCTTGAGGTCGAACCTTGATATAGAAACCTTCATGGTTTTCACGTTGTTCATGGCATCCTTACCATGACTTCAAAAAAATAATTTCCTTTGATATAGTCTTTCTTCCAGGTTTGGTTTTCTTAATAGAGAAAATAGCCCGGAATGAAAATAAGCCCTTACCAATTAGGTGATTTAATAGCCAGACATATCCAGCAAAAGCTTTCTGCCGATGAAAGCTTGCGTTTGTTGGAATGGTTGAATGAAAGCCCTGAAAATCAACGTTTATTTGACCAGTTAATTCAAGCTGAGCAGGTAAAAAACAGTTTTGATTTTTATGATAACCTTGATGTCGATGGCGCATGGAATAAAACTGTCAAAAAAAGGAATATCCGAAGCATAAAAAGAGCTGCCCCTTACCTGGGCTATGCAGCAGCAGTAGCGGGTCTGATTTTTTCTTTCTTTATTTTCTTTCCGAAGGAACAACAACCATTACCCCTGCAGGCCAAAATTGTTAAGGGAAAAGACCTGCTGCCTGGAGGTGAAAAGGCAGTATTGAAGCTAAGTAACGGTGAAGTAGTCCGCCTGGATGAAAAAGATATTAATATCTCCGAGTATAAAGGACTTCATGTGTATTGTAAGGGTGGTGAACTTAGTTACTCAGGTACACCTGCCATTAACAATAGGGTAATATATAACACCTTAACAGTCCCTAAATCTGGAACCTATAGGGTAGTACTTGCAGACGGTACTAAAGTATGGCTGAACTCCTTGTCTGAAATGCAATTTCCTGTACAATTCAATCAGACACAACGTAGCGTCAAGTTAACGGGTGAGGCTTATTTTGAAGTGGCTCCGGATCCGTTAAGGCCTTTTTTAGTTGAAGTGAACGATAATACGATCGAAGTTTTAGGTACACACTTCAATGTAAATTCTTACGGTACAAATATGAAAACAACCTTATTGGAGGGCAGTGTAAAGATATCCAATTCATTCACGCATAAAATTATTGCTCCTGGGCAGGAAGCTCATGCGGAAGGTAAGGAAATTCTGGTTGGAAAAGGAGACTTGAAGAAGGTTTTGGCCTGGAGGAATAATGAGTTTTATTTTAAAAATGAAACTATGCCTGAGGTTTTAGGGGAAATTTCCAGATGGTATGGTTTCGAAATCAAGGCAGATCAACTTGAGAATCAAAAGCGTTTTTCCGGGAGTATCAATAGAAATTTGAAATTATCGGAAGTATTAAAAATACTTCATGCATTAAGTGGGTATCAATTTGAATTTGATGGAAGTGCACTCTTCATCAAAAAACCAAAGCCCTGATCATCATTCGACACTACCACAATCAACCAAATAATTATCAACACACCTAAAACCTCTAAGCAAAAATTTATGAACCTATTATGTCGTATGATGAAGTTAAGTATACTTTGCATGCTGCTTTTTACTATTCCTGCTTTTGCATATAGTGGAACGCAAAGTATAATGCTCTCTGTAAAGAATGAGCGCCTGGAAAATGTGTTAACCCAAATTTCTCTCCAAACCAAGCATAAGTTCATTTATGATGATGAGCTTATCGCTAAAATGCCGAAAATTTCCATTGATGTAAAGAACGAAAATCTTTCCAGTGTTTTAACACGGACCCTTGCAAAAACCGATTTTACTTTTGAAATTATTGCTGGTACCGTAGTGATCAGCCGTAAGCATGAACAGGCGAATCTGACAGGAAATAAAAATCTGCAAAAAATTTTAAAAGGGCGTGTTCAGGATGAACAAGGTCTTCCTTTACCCGGTGCAACAGTGTCTGTTAAAAATAAAACAGGCAACAAGGTCATTACCGATGCTAATGGAAATTTTTCGATTCCCGTAACGGATAACGACACCCTTCAGGTATCCTTTATTGGTTACCAGATGCAAGAAGTAACGGTTAACAGCCAGATGACCACGGTTACCGTTTCGCTTAAAAGTACTGATGCACAATTAGGAGAAGTTGTGGTTGTTGGTTATGGAACGATGAAAAAACGTGACCTCACTGGGGCCGTGAGCCAAATTAAAGGTGATGACCTTAAAAATATGCCGGTAAGGAATGCTACTGAAGCTTTACAAGGTAAAACTTCGGGGGTTGTGGTTACCTCTACTGGTGGTAGTCCAGGAACTGCTCCTGCTGTACGTATTCGGGGTATTGGTACAGTGAACAACAATAATCCGCTTTATGTGGTTGATGGATTGCCCCAGACTGATATAGGCTGGCTAAATCCCAACGACATTAGCTCTATGGAGATTTTAAAGGATGCTTCCGCATCTGCCATCTATGGTACGCGTGCTGCAAATGGCGTGGTGATGGTAACTACAAAAAGAGGCCAGCAATTTGGTGATGTTTTAAGAAGTACGGTTACTTTCGATGCTTATTACGGCATTCAGAATCCTATTAAAACGTATGAGATGATGAATGCGGCGGAATTTATGGATTACAAAAACCTTGCAAATACAAATGCTGGTTTGCCAGCGTATTTTTCGGAAACACAGAAATCTGAAGTTTTAAATTTCCTTAGAAGTAATTTTGGAAGTGAGGAAGGCACCAATTGGTGGAATGAAATTAACCAAAAAGATGCACCTGTTCAAAATTATAATGTAACCATCTCCGGGGGCATGAAAGATCTTGCTTATAGTTCCAGTCTCGGTTACATGGAGCAGCAAGGAATTATCAAAGGTTCTGACTATGATCGTTTAACATGGCGGTCTAATTTTGATCACAATTTAAAAGATTGGTTTAAACTTTCGGGTAACTTTGGGTTGATCCATGAAAGCAGGAGAAATGTGCTCGAAAATAGCCCTGGTTTTAGCACGGCTTTTATTGGCTTCGTAGCTGACCCTATTTCACCTGTCTATCGTACTGGTTTAAAAGATATTCCTTCTTTTTTAGAAAATTCTTTCTTTTTAGATCAGATTGACCCGAATGATCCCTACTCTTTTTATAGTCCGATTTTGATGACCAACAAAGAGAACCCAGTCTCTCAGGTTAATATTTATAAAGATAATGTATGGAAAGGGATACAAATGAAAGGTGGATTAGCAGCAGATGTTAAAATTACTGATTTCCTGAAATACAGAAGTAGTTTTGGACTCGATTTAAGCAGGGGAAGTTCTGACGGTTTTACACCAAGGTACCGTTTAGACAATGAACAATTTGTGGCCGATGCAACAGTAAGTAAATTCATTACCGCTAATAATTACTGGGTATTTGAAAACACGTTAACTTTTGAAAAGCAATTGGGTGACCACCAGGTTAATGTGATGGTAGGTACCTCGGCGGAGGAAACTAAATATGAGCAAACTGGTGCTTCAAAACAAGGCTTTGTAACAAATGATCCCAGTCAGCGTATTATCGATGCAGGAGCCATTAATCCGGGGGCCTCAGGTTTTAAGTCTGAAAATGCCTTGGTTTCCTATTTCAGCAGGGCCTTTTACTCTTATAAAGACAAATATTTATTTACAGCAAATTTTAGAAGAGATGGATCCTCGAATTTTGGCGATGGGCAAAAGTGGGGTAATTTTCCATCTTTCTCCGCTGGATGGAATTTTTCTGAAGAAAACTTTCTCGAAGACGCTTCATGGCTATCAAGAGGTAAATTAAGAGCCAGCTGGGGCCAGATTGGTAACCAGGCTATTGGGGGTGGCGCTTACAGAAATACGTATACCGGTAATTTAGGCTATTATTTGTTTGGTGATTATACTCCTTATTTAAGAGGTGGAAGTAATTATATGGGCAATCCTGGTGTACGTTGGGAAACTACCGAACAAACAGATTTTGGCCTTGAACTATCCTTATTTGACGGGGCTATCGATATTGTGGCTGATTATTTTAAGAAAACAACTGATGGGATGCTCTTAAATGTACCCTTGCCTAATTATTTAGGTTTTACGAATTTCCCATGGACAAATGCTGGCAAAATAGAAAATAAGGGTCTTGAATTTGAACTGGCTTATCACAATAATAAAGGTGCCTTTAAATATACCATTGCCGGTAACATGTCTACTTTTAAAAATAAGGTGATCAGTCTTGGTGGAGGAGAGCCAATTTTAGGTGGCGGCTGGATTAATTATACGACAACAAAAACTGAAGAAGGGCTGCCTATAGGCTATTTCTTTGGGTTGAAAACTGACGGCATTTTCCAGAGTCAGGCGGAGGTGGATAACTACTTTCAGGAAGGGGCACGTCCCGGAGACTTGAAATTCGTTGATGTGAATGGAGATCAGAAAATTGATAACCAGGATAGAACTCATATTGGTGATCCTTTTCCTACAATTTCATATGGGTTGAACATCAATAGTTCCTACAAAAATTTTGATATCAGCTTATCTATGCAAGGTACTTTAGGTAATGATATCATGAACATCAAGAAAATTGATATGAATTCTGGAGTGGGATGGTACAATGCACCAAAAGACCTCATGGCGCGTGCGTGGTCACCAACTAACCCAAGTAATGATCAGTTTGCCATTAATGCCATAAACACCAATAACCTGCAAATTTCAGATTGGCTGGTTGAAGATGGGAGCTACCTGAGAATGAAAAATATCCAGGTAGGTTATTCATTGCCTGAAGGCATGATGAAAAAGGCGAAAATTCAAAGAATCCGTATTTGGGCGGGGGCTTATAACCTGTTTACCATTACAAATTATACAGGTCTGGATCCTGAAATTGGAAGCACATCACCTTTAAGCAGTGGTGTAGATAATGGCTATTACCCTGTAGCGAAATCTTATATGGTTGGTATAAACGCAACTTTTTAAATCATTACCACTTAAATCAAATTGAGAAACAAATGAAAAACTATAAATATTTACTGGCAATTGGCGTATTGATCGTCTCCTTAAGTGCTTGCAAGAAATCTTTTCTGGAAAGAGAGCCTTTGGGTAGTTTAAGTGAAGAAGGATATTTTCAAACCGATAATGCAGCAATGAAACTTGTTGTGGATTGTTATGGACCCATGCTCGACGGATGGGGTTATACGATTAATAAAGTGGCCTTAGGTGATGAATCTGTTGATAATGCAGATGGTGGTGGTTCTGACCCAGGCGATAGGCCACAAACAATTGAAGTTGGAAGAGGTAGGCCCTTGGCTTCTAATCCATTGTTAAGTGAAATGTGGAATAACCGCTATGCTGCTATTGGTAAATGCAATTTGGCCATTGAGAATATTGAAAAGCAATGGGATAAATTAGTAGCAGATGGAAAATCGGTCTCAGAAGAAGAAAAAGCAAGATATATTGCTGAGGTTAAGTTTTTAAGAGCATGGTATTATTTCGATTTAATCTGGGTATTTAAGGAAGTACCATTGGTGATCAGCCCCATGCCTTCTGAAACACGTTTGCCAAAAAGCCCTGTGGAGGAATTAAAAGCCCAAATTTATAGCGATTTGGATGCAGCAATTAATGTAGCGTCTTTCCCTAGAAGTGCAAGCCTTCCAAGAAGTGAAAAAGGAAGAGCAAATAAAGATGCTGCTTATGCTTTGAAAGCCAGGGCTGCTTTATTTTTTGCAGGTCTGATTGAAAGCAGTAAAATGCAAGGTAACGCCATGGAGGAGTATACTGTTGCTAAAAATGCTGCAGAGCAGGTGGTGAAAAATGGCGGTCTTTCTTTGCTGCCTGATTATCAGGATTTATACCGCGGTGATTATCAGGTAGGTCCTTATTCGCAAGAGGCCATCTTTCCAGTATTGAGGGCTTTTTTACCAACTATTGGGTTTGGTGGTGATGCCTTTGCCATTATGAACGTAGGGAGAAATAACATAGGGGGCTATGGTGGTAATACGCCAACAAGAGATCTGGCCTCAGCATTTGAAGCAGGTGATCCTAGAAAGATGTTTACCATTATTAGCCATAATGATATTTTTCGCACGTCATCTGGTGGGAACGAAGTTCATAATTATCGCGGTTATTTCAATGACTTTAATTTGCAACATAGCCGGAAAGCTTTCGTGCCTCAGCAGTTCCGTATGCAGGATAACTTAACCCGCAGTAACTGGGGGCCGTACTGGATTAGGTATGCCGAGGTTTTATTGGTGTATGCGGAAGCACTTTTGAAAACAAATGGTGCCAATGGTGAGGTAGCTCAATATATCAATGAAGTTAGAAGAAGGGCATTTGTAACCACTTCAAAAGTTGATGGGCCAGCAGTATTCAGGCAATTCAGTGAGGGTTTAGCTGCAGTAACTCCATCGGAATTTGACACTCGATATGCTGTTAAACCGACTGATAATTTATTGGAAGCTATAAAGCACGAACGTAGGGTAGAACTGGCTTTGGAGGGTTTCAGGCTGTATGATCTGGTTAGGTGGAATCAATATGCTACCACCATGAAAGCATTTTATACAAAATATGGGTTTGCAGACAAAGGCGTTAGTGCCGGAGATAATAGCTGGCCATTTCCGATTCCGCAAACGGAAATTGATCGCTCAAATGGTGTATTAACCCAAAACTCAAACTATTAATTAAGTATGAAGAATAAAAATACATATAGCCGATGGTCTTTTTTAAGACTGTCGGCTATGGCTGGTGCCGCAGTAAGTCTTAGTCCTTTGTTTTCTATTGCTGAGGAGGTTAACCTGTTCTCATCGGGCAGTAATCCAGTAGCTGCTGGAAAAAGAATTGGTATTATTGGGCTGGATACTTCACATAGCGAGGTGTTTACAAAAATGATCAATTCGGGAGAAGTAGCTGGGGGATACAAAGTTGTAGCTGCTTATCCGCATGGGAGCCCGGATATTCCGGAGGCCTTGAAAATCAAGCCTGGAGTTATCGCAGCGGTGAAAAACATGGGCGTAGAAATTGTAGATTCTATTGACGACCTATTAAAGAAAGTAGATGTGGTGTTGCTGGAAACCATAGATGGGAGACCACACTATGAACAAGCGCTTCCTGTGCTTAAAGCAGGTAAACGAATGTTTATAGATAAACCACTGGCTGCAACTTTAGCTGATGCAAAAAAAATATTTGCAGCTTCAAGAAAATACAATAGTCCGGTATTTACCAGCTCCGCATTACGTTTCGATCCTACAGTTCAAAAGGTTGTAAATGGCACCATTGGAAAAGTTACAGGTGCTGATGTGTATACGCCAGCAGTGATAGAAGACCGTCATTTGGATATGGCCTGGTACGGAATCCATGGTGTAGAAATGCTCTTTACCGTAATGGGACCTGGATGTAAGTCCGTTAGCCGCACGTATCAGGAAGGTACGGATTTGTTAGTCGGCACCTGGGAAGATGGCCGTATTGGTACGGTCAGGGGTATCCGGACGGGTAGTGCAAACATTGCCGGAACTGCTTTTGGAGATAAGGGGATTGCTAGTCTGGGGCCTTTCAGCTCTTATGTGCCTTTGGTTGATAAAATTATAGCCTTTTTTGACACGGGCGTGCCTCCGGTTTCAGAAGCGGAGACCTTAGAGATCTTTCATTTCATGCATGCTGCTGATGTAAGTAGAAAAGAAAAAGGAAAACTTATTCCTATAACGAAATGAAATACCAATTTCAATGAATAAAACTAAACAATGAGACAAATTTATATAGTTCTTTTTATCAGCTTGTTTATCATAAGCTGTAATTCAGCTCGGAAACAGATTAATGTGCTCTATTTTTCTTCTCAGCAAGAAAATGTGGCACCTCAGGGATTAAGGGATTTTGCTTCGCAAAACAAAGGAACCTATACGTATTCAAAGGATTTTTCTGTATTTTCTGAAGATTCGCTAAAAGGTATAAGTGCCATTTTGATTAAGGTAAGCGATATTAATAAACTTGATCATCGGGCTATTCCTCAGTTGAAAAGATATCTTGAAGCAGGAGGTGGTGGCATCATTGCCATTCGCGATACTACATTAAGTATTAAAGGGTGGCCATGGCTGCAGGCATGGTTAGGCAACAAAGATGGTGCTCAACTTGAACAGGATAAAGGTAGGTTAGCTGTTTTAAGTAAAACATACACCGCAGATGCGCTTGGAAAATCCCTGGCTTATGCTGTAGGGGATAACTATATACCTGATTTCAAAAAGGCACAAACCCTTGCTGTGCCAGACAGTAGTCGGTACGTTAGGGAGGTTCTGGCGGAAGGCCTGGATGAGCCCATGCAAATGGCCATTTTTCCAAATAACGACGTTTTATTCGTAGGCAGAAAGGGCAGTATTCAGCGTTATGAAGATGCCACAGGTGAAACCAAAACGATTGCCAGTTTAAATGTTTTCACAGGTATTGAAGATGGACTGTTAGGTGTTACTTTAGACCCTGATTATGAGAAGAATAACTGGATTTACTTCTATTATGCGGTAGCAGGTGAAAAATCAATAAACCGTTTGTCGAGGTTTGAACTTCATGGTGATAGTTTAGTGCTAGGAAATGAAAAAGTTATTATAGACATACCTACACAACGGATTTATTGTTGTCATTCGGCAGGATACATCTCTTTTGATAAAAATGGCTTGTTATACCTGTCTGTTGGCGACAATACAAATGCCGAAGAGACTGAAGGATATACGCCGGTAGATGAAAGACCCGGACGTTCTTTAGCAGATGATCAGGCTACTGCAGCAAATACAAATGACCTGAGAGGCAAAATCCTTCGCATTAAACCACTACCTGAAGGGGGGTATGAAATTCCTGATGGTAATTTGTTTCCAAAAGATGGATCTGCTGGAAGGCCGGAAATTTACATTATGGGCTCAAGAAACCCTTATCGTTTCAGCATTGACTCAAAAACCAATTATCTCTATTGGGGAGACGTTGGTCCTGACACTAAAGTTAAGGCCTCAACTGGTGAGTTCATGAGTTTCGATGAGATTAATCAGGCTAAAGAACCCGGATTTTACGGATGGCCCTACTTTTTAGGTAACAATGAGATTTTTCCTAAATACAATTATGCTACAAAAAAGGAAGAGCCGGGTAAAGACCCTGCAAAGCCCATTAACAATTCTCCAAATAATACCGGAGCCAAAGAATTGCCACCTGCAGTACCAGCAATGATCTGGTACGGTAAAGGTAATTCTGCTGAGTTTCCTTTAGTTGGGAGTGGTGGCGCAACAGCAGCCGCCGGACCTGTCTATAATAGCGCTTCTTTTGAAAAAGCACCTTTCAGGTTATCTGATTATTATGATGGTAAATTATTTATTTATGAGTGGATCAGGGGCTGGATCATGGCGGTCACTTTCGACGAGCATCATAATTACCTGCGAATGGAGCCATTCCTTGAACATGTGAAATTTGAAGCACCCGTAGATATGCAGTTTGCTGCCGATGGCTCATTATATGTCCTTGAATATGGAACCAACTGGTTCTCTAAAAATTCAAATGCTAAGCTTGTCCGCTTCCAGTATGTGGAAGGAAACAGAAACCCGAATGCAGTTATTGATATAGAACAGCAATATGGTGCTGCACCGATGAAAGTAAACCTGTCTGCTTCAGGATCTAACGACCATGATCAAACAGACCAGTTGTCATATCAATGGGAGATTGATGGTCAGCAATTTGAAGGTGAAAAGCTAAGTTATATCCTTTCTAAACCTGGCATTTATGAAGTTTTGTTAAGTGTTGCAGATAACAATGGTGGTGTTGGTAAAACATCCAGAAAAGTATATGTAGGAAATACGCCGCCAGAGGTTTCCATTCTGACACGATCTAACACTTCATTTTATTGGGATAATAAGGTGTTTGATTATGATATTCAGGTTAAGGATAAGGAAGAAGCCGTTAAGCCTGAACGATTAAATGTTTCTTTTGGATATATCCCGCATGGTAAAGATGTAGCCACTATTTTAACCAGTAACCAGGAAGTGAGTAGTTTTAAATACTTAAAAGGAAAGCAAATGGTGCTGAGTATGGATTGTAAATCTTGTCATTCTCTGGACAAGGAATCTGTTGGACCTTCCTATCGGGCCATTGCAAAACGTTATTCCGGTAAGCCAGGATCTTTAGAAAAACTTGCAGATAAAGTAATTCAAGGTGGAAGTGGCAACTGGGGAGAGCGTGCGATGTCGGCCCATCCGGCACTTTCTGTTAAGGAAGCAGAAGATATGACGGCATATATTCTTTCCTTGTCGGAAGAAAACGCCAGGCTTCCTTTAAAAAGTACGATCAAGCTCACAGAACATATTGGTAAAGGAAATGATGGCGTGTACCTTTTAAATGCGAGTTATAAAGACCAGGGCGCTAATGGCATAGGCGAGTTAGAATCCAGAAACTATATTCTGTTAAAAGATCCATTGATACAAACTGAGGATTTTGATCGGGGAAACGTCAGGATAGCAACAATAACGACGGAGTTCCGCTCCTATATCACCAGTATTACCAACGGTAAATACATGATGTTTAAAGGCATTGACCTTGTTGGCATAAAAAATATTACTTACCAGGTTCAGGCAAGTGGTATAGGCGGAAACATTGAAGTAAGGTTGGATAAAATTGATGGCCCTGTGGTGAGTAAACTGGCTATTCCATCAGCTAATCCAGCACAGGCAAATGTATGGAAGGAAATGGAAGCAACCGTTAAAGCGACTCAGGGTAAGCATGACTTGTTCTTTGTTTTCACCGGGCCAGCTAAAAATCAAAACTACTTTAATATTGACTGGATTCGGTTCCAATAGAAACTAAGCTAAGTATGCATAGGTTTAATTGGAAAATGGTGATTTCGCTGCGTTTTTTAAAGAGAAGAAAGCAACAGTTCGCCAGGATATTTAACGCTTTTAATGAATTATAAAGTAAAATGTTAGCCGCTTTTCTGGTGAAAATTTAGATATTGAAGATCCATTAATAAGAGATTAAAAAAAAATGTATGTTTCTAATTGTGCTGAATTCAGTTTTCTGTCTATCATTTATTTTGTTTGCTTACGTGAATTTAAATGATAATGACTCCTGGTTATGGGTGCCAATTTATTTAGTTGCTGCTGCTTGTTGTGGACTGGCTGTATTTGAAATGTATTACCCTACAGTTTATTTATTAGCCATTAGTTTTTACCTGATTTACGCAGTTTATTTATTTTTTGATAAAGACGGGGTAAAAGATTGGATCAGCCTATACGGGAGACCGAGCCTGGTAGAAAGTATGCAAGCCAGTAAGCCCTATATTGAAAAAGCAAGAGAGTTTTTTGGATTATTAATTATAAGCGGAGCCCTGGCTATCAATTATTTCGTAGTTATTAACTAAGCTATTATAGGCTCATGATAAATCATCACCTTTTAAAAACAAACAGATTTTAATGGAAACCAAAAGTTTAATTACTACGGAGGGGCTGAAAACCATTGGGGATCTCTTATTGGTCGTTTTAAAGCGGAACTTGAAAGCTGATGCCTTTTTGAGTTTAGAAAGCAAGTTGGATGCCATTAGAACTGAAGCGCGCTCTTTTCCATTGAGGATGCTTTTTGCTCAGGTTCCAAGGTTAACAGGGAAGCAAATTGTTTTTTTAGAGGCTAAAGAACTTGCTGTAATCAGTTCTTTTCTTCCTGAAAACACTTTTCATGGTTGGACTTTAGAAAGGTTATGTCGTGTTTGGGTTTTATTGCAAATCTCGCAAGCGGATAAAATATGTTACCTCAAAATGATCAATGATCTTTTTGAGTCTGCAGAAATGAATGAACAAGTGGCACTTTATTCCGCATTACCATTTCTAATTTATCCGGAGGAGTGGATTTTCAGGTGTGAGGAAGGCATTCGCAGTAATATCGGGTTGATATTGGAAGCCATTATGTATTACAATCCATATCCTGCTCATTATCTTTCAGAAGCGGCTTGGAATCAAATGATCCTAAAAGCTTTCTTTACTGACAAAAATGTTAATCATATTATAGGTTTGCACGAAAGAACAAACGCCAGGCTTACAGCATCCCTGAAAGATTATATTGCAGAGCGTTTAGCCGCGCACAGAACGGTTAATGATGAAATTTATAAATTGCTGGTTTAATTTGAAGGTATATTAAAGACTATAAATATTATGTGCTGTAATGAAAATTTTAAAGAAAGAGCAGAAGGTGAAAAGATAGCCAGTGTTCTTGATTTGAGCGATATCAGGGGGATGAATTTTTTTGACCCACATATACATATGACCTCCAGAACTACTGATGATTATCAGGCCATGGCGGATGCAGGTATTGTTGCCTTAATTGAGCCTGCTTTCTGGCTTGGACAACCCCGTACAGGTGTTTCCAGTTTTTTGGATTATTACAGTAGTTTATTGGGTTGGGAAAGATTTCGTGCTTCCCAATTTGGCATTAAACATTATTGTACCATTGGTTTAAACTCACGGGAGGCTAACAATGAAAAGTTAGCAGAACAGGTGATGGAGATTTTGCCACTTTATATTTATAAAGAGGGGGTAGTGGGGGTTGGGGAGATTGGTTTTGATGACCAGACGCCTGCAGAGGATAAATACTTTCGCTTGCAATTGGAACTGGCAAAAGAGGCGGGATTGCCAGTGCAAATTCACACCCCTCATCGGGATAAAAAGAAAGGTACACAAAGAAGTATGGACATTGCGTTGGAGCATGGACTTTTGCCTTCGCAGGTAATAGTGGACCATAATAATGAAGAAACAGTAAAAGAAGTGCTTGACAGAGGGTTTTGGGCAGCATTTACCATTTATCCATTTACCAAGATGGGAAATGAAAGGATGGTAGAGATTGTTAAACAATATGGTTCTGAGCGAATTATGATTAATTCTGCTGCTGACTGGGGGATTAGTGATCCTTTGGCTGTACCAAAATCTGCAGCATTAATGAAAAAATCTGGTATCAGTCTTGAAGATATAGCGTTGGTGACCTATCGAAATGCTTTAAATGCTTTTGCACAGAGCGGACAACTTGATGAAAGTGATTTTATAACTGTCCAAACTGTTGATCAAGGACAAAAATATGCGCATAATTCTATTTTGAGAGGCGGACAACAACCGAGGATTGATAAAAATTCTATTATTATTTCTTAATGGTTCCTATGGTGGATAAACGATTAGGTTACATCCGTTTAATGCGTCCTGCAAATGTGGTGACTGCTGTGGCTGATGTACTTGCAGGGATTGCTGTTTCCGGATATTTGTTGGGATCAGCAAATGTGATGCCCATGATTGTACTCTGTATTTCTACAATAGGTCTGTATAGTGGTGGAATCATCTTTAATGATGTTTTTGATGTTGAATTGGATAAAATTGAAAGACCAGAACGACCTATCCCAAGCGGATTGATTTCTGTGAAAGAAGCATCTGTATTTGGTGCTGTTTTTTTTGCTTTAGGGGTGGTGGCGGCAAGCTTTTGTAACCCTGCATCATTCATCCTTTCTATATTAATTTTGATAGCCTGTTTAACTTATAATAAATGGTTAAAGCATGATAGGTTGCTTGGGCCTTTAAATATGGGATTATGCAGAGGCTTAAATTTACTTTTAGGGGTTAGTATATTACCATCACAACTTCAGGAGTGGTGGTTTTTAGCCATTATTCCCATCTTGTATATTGCTTCGATCACCATGATTAGTAGCGGAGAGGTGCATGGAGGAAGTAAAAAAAGCCTTTATTTGGCCGCGTTTCTATATCTGATTGTAATTTCCTTTGTGTTGTTTATTTCTAATGCCAAAGGCAACCTTGTTATGGCTTTTCTCTTTCTGTTGCCTTTTACTTGGATGATTTTTGATCCGCTGATAAAGGCTATTCAGCAACCCATTGGCCCAAATATCGGTAAAGCGGTAAAAGCCGGTGTAATTGCATTAATTTTATTAAATGCCACTTTGGCCAGTGCCTTTGGTAACTGGCAGATTGCCATAATTATTATTATTTTATTGCCATTATCTTTATTGTTGGGTAAAAAATTTGCAGTTACTTAATTTGCATAGCCATTTATGAGTCATTTAGAACAATCGTTTAGTGTAAGGTTTCAGTATAAAATATTTTTTACCACATCACTTTTTAAGCGGAGTAACCCTACACTTTTAAACTTCTTCTCGGAGCAGCCATCTGAGGTACGTAAAATTCTTTTTGTGGTTGATCAGCAAGTTGCTGAAGCACACCCGAACCTGCTCGAGGATATTGAGACGTATTTCAATCAGATCAAGCCTATTAATCTGGTGAAAGACATACTTATTGTGCCCGGAGGAGAAGTATCGAAAAATGACGTTTACTACTTTAATCAGGTGATTGAAGCCGTCAATGTTTATGGAATTGACCGGCATTCCTACATTGCTGCAATTGGGGGTGGTGCTGTATTGGATATGGTAGGGTATGCTGCAACAGTGGCCCACAGGGGTGTTAAACAAATTCGAATCCCTACTACGGTTCTCTCACAAAACGATTCTGGAATCGGGGTAAAAAATGGAATCAATTATAAAGGAAAAAAAAACTTCGTGGGTACCTTTTCACCTCCAGCAGCCGTATTTAATGATAATCAATTTCTATTAACCTTATCAGACAGGGATTATCGATCAGGTATTGCTGAGGCGATAAAAGTTGCACTGATTAAAGATTACGACTTTTTTGTATGGCTTGAAAATAACGCTGATGCCCTGGTAAAAAGACATGTTGAATCCATGGACTACCTGATTAAGCGTTGTGCACAGCTTCACCTGGAGCATATTGGTGGGGCTGATCCATTTGAAACAGGTTCTGCACGACCTTTGGATTTCGGTCATTGGAGTGCCCATAAAATTGAGCAGTTGAGTGATTTCGCTATTACACATGGGGAGGCTGTTGCTATGGGGATTGCACTAGACAGTGCTTATTCATTTTTATTGGGATGGCTAAGGGAAGATAAATTATTGCGCGTTTTAAATTTATTGAAACAACTTTCTTTCGATATCATTAATTCGCACATTCAAATCAATGATTTAGCATCACCTGTTTTAATCGGATTGACAGAGTTTCAGGAACACCTTGGCGGGAAACTAACCATTACTTTACTCACAGATCTTGGGCAAAAGGCGGAGGTAAACGAGATGATACATCCTATGTTAGTGAAAGCTAGTCATTATGTGACTGCTTATGTTCGAGATTGTCTCATCACCTCTGATAACAAATAATATACTGATGAAAACCCATTTAGGCCATTTGACTTATTGTACAAATATTCACGCTGGAAAGAACTGGACGGAAGATTTTGATATCCTACAAGAATATTTACCCATCATAAAAAAAACAATTGCTCCTGATCAGCCTTTTGGAATAGGTTTAAGAATTTCAGAGGCCGCGAGCCTGCAATTGATAAACCCTGTTGCCTTAAGTGAATTTAAACAGTGGTTAGCGGATAATGATGCCTATGTTTTCACGATTAATGGCTTCCCCTACGGAGATTTTCATCATACGGTGGTTAAAGAAAATGTTCATCGTCCAGATTGGACGACTACTGCACGTAAAGATTACACCATCAGGTTGTTTAAGATCCTTCAATCCTTACTGCCACCGGGTATGGATGGTGGTATTTCCACTTCGCCACTAACGTACAGACATTGGTATACCTCGAAGAGGGATGCCGAAAACGCTAAAGACAAGGCTACCTTAAACATCATTGAAGTGTTAAAGGAACTGCATACTATTTATGTAGAAAGTGAGCTCCTTATGCATTTAGATGTGGAACCAGAGCCAGATGGCATGCTGGAAACCGGCAAAGAGTATATCAGGTGGTTTGAAGAGGACTTGTTAAGACTAGGTGTACCTGTATTCATGCAATCTTTTGGCCTTTCTGTAACAGCAGCAGAAAAGCGTATAAAAAGGCACCTTTGCTTATGTTATGATGTATGTCATTTCTCCATTGGTTATGAAAATCATGAAACAGTTTTAAAAGAACTTCATGAAAAAGGCCTTCGTGTAGGTAAAATTCAAATTAGTGCAGCTTTAAAAGCTAACTTAAAGGAGTCTGCAGGAGGAAGAATGCAAATCAAGGAAAGTTTCAGAAAATTTAACGAAACTACCTACCTGCATCAGGTGGTCGCTAAAAAAAGCGATGGAAATTTAATCCGTTATCCTGATCTGCCACAGGCACTTGATGATTTTGATCATGAGGGTGTGGAACAATGGCGAGCACATTTTCATGTCCCCATATCTCTCGAAAAAATAGGTTTTCTACAGTCTACACAGAATGATATTCTGAAAGTACTTGAACTTCAAAAAAAACAACCCTTTACCCATCATTTAGAAGTGGAGACCTATACATGGGAA
The DNA here is from genome assembly GCF_045627485.1 of Pedobacter sp. Taxonomy (GTDB): domain Bacteria; phylum Bacteroidota; class Bacteroidia; order Sphingobacteriales; family Sphingobacteriaceae; genus Pedobacter. The sequence goes on from NZ_JAZQNU010000140.1 coordinate 21,866, forward strand.
GTGTTGCCTGGCAATATAAAATTACCACTTACACAATCTATCATCAATGAATTGAACTGGGTGATTGAAGCTGTTAAATTAGAAACAATCATAAGCAAAAGATAGCTTCATCATCTTTAAACACAAATTATAATCCAATGAAAAAAACCGTAGTCATAGATGTTGTAGGGTTATCATCAAATCTGATTGGGAAGCACACACCATTTTTAGAAAATTATAGCAAAAAGAAGCATTTAACTACGATAACACCTATGTTACCTGCAGTTACCACAGCGGTACAGTCGACCTATTTAACTGGGAAAATGCCGAATGACCATGGTGTAGTTGGAAATGGGTGGTATGACAATATAGATTCAGAAATAAAATTCTGGAAACAATCTAACAAACTTGTGCTGGCTGATAAAATCTGGGATAAAGCTAAAAAGGAGAATCCTGATTTTACCTGTGCAAATATGTTCTGGTGGTATAATATGTATTCAACAGTGGATTTCTCAGTGACCCCGAGGCCCAATTATCTGGCCGATGGCAGGAAACTTCCGGATTGCTATGCTCAGCCTGCAGCGCTGAGAGATATTTTACATGAAAAATTAGGAACATTTCCTTTATTCCAATTTTGGGGCCCTGGTGCAGATATCACCTCTTCAAAATGGATTGCGGAGGCTACAAAAATCACGGAGGAGCTGTATGATCCAACACTTACTTTTGTTTATTTGCCCCATCTTGATTATTGCCTGCAAAAGTTCGGGCCTGATTTTGAAAAGATCGGAAAAGACTTAAGTGATATTGATGCTGTTGTTAAGGACCTGGTGGACTTTTATACTGCAAAGCATGCGAATATTATTATTCTTTCTGAGTATGGTATTGTTCCGGTAAATAATCCTATTCATCTGAACAGGTTATTCAGAAATCATGGCTTGCTTCAATTACGTATTGAGCGTGGGCTTGAACTTTTAGACGCCGGTGCTTCTAAAGCTTTTGTGGTAGCAGATCACCAGATTGCTCATGTTTATGTTAATGATAAAAGTGTAGTTTCACAGGTTAAAAATTTACTTGAGGAAACACCTGGCATTGCTTTGATTTTAGATGAGGAAGGTAAAAAGACATATGGTATTAATCATGATAGGGCGGGTGACTTTGTGCTGGTTGCTGCCCCTGAAAGCTGGTTTACCTATTATTTCTGGTTAGACGACACAAAGGCACCTGATTATGCACGATGTGTAGATATTTTTAAAAAGCCAGGATATGATCCTGTAGAGATGTTTATGTCGTCGAAATTTCGTGCAGCCTATAAGTTATTGAAAAAGAAGGCTGGATTCAGGTATGTAATGGATGTTATTCCTCTTGATGCTAATTTGATTAAAGGGTCACATGGAAGTGTTCATGTCCCGGCTTCATATTTTCCGGTTTTAATTACTGATCAAAGCATAAATAGCGACAATCGGCTGGCAACTGAAGTTTATGAGGTTATTTGGTCTGCTTTAATGAGCTCTGAAAAACAGCATGCTGAACCTGCGGGCTAGCCTATTGACTCGTTTTTTTATTGTGTTCGTGTTTCGTTGACAATAAAATTTAACAAACTAGTAAGCACTTAAAAAAGAGAATTTAAAACATTTTGGCAATTTTACCGCTTAAAACAGTAATAAAAAGATAGCTGAATAATTAAAGTATGAAGATTTTTCAAACAACGATTTCACTAAACGCAAGAAAGAGGGGGTTTCACCTCATAACTGATGAAGTATTTAGCGCTTTACCAGAAATTAAAACGATAAAAGTTGGGGTTTGTCAGGTCTTTATCCAACATACTTCGGCTGCGCTCACCATCAATGAAAATGCAGATCCAACTGTTAGAAAAGATTTTGAAATGTTTTTTAATAAAGCTGTGCCAGAAAACGATCCTGATTATGAACATGATTACGAGGGAGCTGATGATATGCCTGCACACCTGAAGTCGTCACTTCTGGGTAGTTCAGTAAGTTTGCCTGTCAGTAATGGAAAGTTCGCATTAGGCATATGGCAGGGGATTTACCTTTGTGAACATCGTGATGAAGGCGGTAAAAGAAATATAGTGATAACTGTTTGGGGGATGTCTAGTAAAGTAAATATCTACAATGCGGCAAACAAAGAGGGGGGCGCTTCGACTCAAGGCTCATGATAGAGCGGAGATGAAACGTGGCAGGCACAGGATTGGTACAACACTCATCCGGGAGTTGCCGTACTAATCCCGTCTAAAAGTCGTTCCTGAGTCGTTGTTCGGTCGGTCCAATTCCAGCTAGGTGTGCATTTTAGCATACCTTCTTTGCCTGCAACACATCGAAAGGAAACATGGAAAGATGCAGGAATCAGAACCCCTAAAGGAAAAATTCGAAAGAATGTGTACAAGGGGTCAGAAGATAAGGCAACTGTACAATTGGTATTGAGCGGTGATTATAAAGAAAGTAAAAAGGAGAAACTTATAGTTTCAGCACTCGAGGAGGTGTTAAGTTTCAGAATGCTTGATCGCTTAAGGAAAAAGGAGAGTGGCATTTATTCTCCGGGAGTTTCTTTAAGTGCCTCCATGTATCCGGTACCATCTTATCGTGTAGGGGTTTCGTTTGGCTGTGCACCTGAAAATGTAGAAACGCTAATTAAAGCGGCAGAAGAGGAATTACATTTACTAGCTTCCAAAGGCGCCCTGCCTTCAGAGCTTGACAAATTTAAAGCCGAAGCTAAACTAGCGCACGAAACTGCGCTGAAAACAAATGTGTTCTGGAGAAACGAACTAGTAAGCAGCTACAGGGAGAATAAGAATCCTTCGAAGCTTTTAGAATTTGAAAGATCGCTTGCCAGCATCAGCATCTCAGACCTGCGTAAAGCTGCCAAACGCTATTTTGACCTAAGTAATTATATGGTATTTGTTTTATTTCCAGAAGAATTTAAGGAAAAGTCGTAAAAGCTTTATTCTTGTTTTTTTACTAATAATTAGGAAGAGTCTTTCCGGATGGAGAGGCTCTTTTTTTGTGCCATGTTCATAGGATATTGATGATTATGATTTATCTGTCAATGATTGTTGAATTTTATGTGGCAAACTTGAAACGATAAGCTCATAAGATTTCCTGACAAGATCCTTTAATACAGGATCAGGTACATCACTGTTGAAATAGACACTTACCCAATGCTTCTTGTTCATGTGATATCCGGGTTTAATCCCGATATATTTTGTTTGTAATTCTACTGATTCTTCCGGATCGCATTTCAGATCACAGAAATCAAATTTTTCGATGTTGACAAAACAGAACCATTTGTCTTCAACGTAAAATACAAGCAATTCTTGGTCATATTTAGAGTGGGCTTTACCAAATGGAAGCTTTTCCTTTGCACCATTAAATGAAAGACAGTATTTTCTAAAAGTTTCTATATTCATGATTTCAATTTAAAGTCTATTGAAAAACTAAGTATATTATTTAGTAAAGAGCCGTCTCTTATTAATTTACAAAATATATTTATTATATCAGTCCAGACATTACAATGTTAGCTTTTTTTCTGCATGGTACATTCAATTATTTCGGTAAGCCGGCTATTGAAATAAGTACTTAACGCGTGTATTCAAGTAGTTATCCTATAAACAAAAAAATAAGGAGTTAAGTTATTAACTGTGAAGTGCAGACACGCTAGAATTAAACTAACAATATGATTATGGGAAAGAACAATAAAAACAGCTTTATTCCGCCCAAAGGAAGGCCTTCAGGCTCTGGGCGGGAAGGATCAGGACTAAAAGACGCATTTGCCGTGAATGATTTAGAAACTGATAATCGCCTTGCGGATGCGTATACTAAGGGAGAGGATGACCCTGCAGATAACGTTTATTTGAGGCATCCGAACAGAAACACAGATAAAGGAAGAGAAGAACAAGGTGATGACAAATAATGATTGTTTTCCGCCTTATAGGGCAATATAGGTGCAGTTAGCCAGGGTGAATTGAAGAGTAATCACGGATTACCAATTGTAGGTTATTGATGATTTAGCATGCTGGTTAGAGAGGACGAAGCATATACAGTGGACTTATAAAAACCTGGTGAAGAGAAAAGGCGTTTTAGAACGCCTCAACTTAGATAAGGTATAAATAGTTAATTCAAATGTAGTTTGTGCCGGAATGCAGTTGGTGATACACTGGTTTTTTGTTTAAACAGTTTGTTAAAGGATTGCGGATGTTCAAATCCCAATTGGTAAGCAATTTCTGCGGTTGTCAGCGTTTCCTGGCCTAATAGCACCTTAGCCCTATCGATAAGCCAAAGGTGGATGTGTTGTTGCGTGGTCTTGCCGGTGAGTGACCTCAGCATGTCAGATAGATAGCGTTGTGATACCTCCAATTGAGCGGCCACATCCTGGGGTGACGGTACGCCTTCATTTAATAGGCGACCGGAGTCAAAACGTTCAGCTAAATGTGTGTTCATCTTGATGATCAAGTCATGATAATGATGCTGCCTGGTAAGAAATTGCCGTTTGTAAAACCTGTTGCTGTGGTTCAATAATAGTTCGATCTGCGCAACAAGCACGTCCTGGCTAAACTCATCAATATTGTTTTCCAGTTCTACCGCTATAGCGCCAAAAAGTGAGTCGATTACTTGTTTTTCTTTACTTGATAAAAAAAGTGCTTCAGAAACGGCATAAGAGAAGAAGCCGAACTGTTTAATCTGTTTTGCCAATGGATAATTGCTTAGGAGATCAGGATGAAAGTATAGGGCATAACCCGTATAGTCAGCCGGATCGGCGGTCATCTCCACTAATTGGTGTGGAGACAGAAAGGCAAGGCCGCCCTCTTTAAAATCATAGCTTCCGGGTCCATATTTTATGCTGCCACTAAAACTGTTCTTAAAAGATATTTTATAAAAATCAAGCGAGAACCAATTTCCTGCGTCAGTAAGGTCAATGCGTTGTTTATCGTAATTGACTAATGCGAGGAGCGGATGCAATGGAGGGTCAAGCCTGAGCCGGTGCATCAGGTCGCTAATGGTATCAAAGTTCAGGGTTATTCTGTTTTTACCTTTCATTGTTTGGTAATCTAATCTAAGTTACGAAATGAACTTAATTTTGAACAGTTGGCCGGATAACGATGTCGCCGACATCAACTTTGTCTGGCTGATCAATAGCATAAACCACAGCACGGGCAATCGCCTCCGCTGGAATAGCCATCTGGTCTGCTTGTGCCTGAATGGTATTTCTTATCGCTTCATTTTTGATGTTACTCACAAACTCAGTGGCTACATAACCCGGCGAGATGCCGGTTACCCGCCAGCGGCCCAATGATTCCTGGCGCAAGGCTTCACTTAGTGTACGCACAGCATTTTTAGTCGCTGCATAAACGCCCATGGTGGGAACGATGCTGATGCCAGCGGTGGAAATGATATTGATGAGATGTCCAGATCCCTGCCTGATAAAAATGGGTAAGGCTGCGGCGATGCCATAGAGTGTTCCTTTTAAATTCACATTGATCATTTGCTCCCAACCCTCCACATCGAGTTCTTCCATCTTATAAAGCTGGCTAATACCGGCATTGTTAATCATCACGTCTAGTTTGCCAAATTTCTCTACAGCAACAGAGGTTAGTCTGACCAGGTCAGCCCGCACTGTTACATCCATTTCCAGGTAAGCGACATCGTTACCATTTTCCTGAATACGATTTGCCAGGGCTTTTAGTCGCCCCGTTCTGCGGGCAGCTAATACCACTTTTGCACCATTGCTGGCCAGCATTTCTGCGGTTGCTTCACCAATACCACTGCTCGCACCAGTGATGACCACTACTTTTCCTGCTATTCCGTTCTCCATCTCGTATGATTTGAGAAAGCAAATTTCCAAAAAAACGTAAATGTTGGTGTAGCCGATATGGCAAAATGTGTAGTCGAAATAGCTTGCAAAGCGCGCCAACTAATTTACTTTTTTTATATCACTCATTTGCTTGGGCATGCTCGTTACTGGCTATATCATGTGCTATATCAAAGTCAGGAAATCAAAGTAGAATTTCATTATATTTGAGATATGATTGATATCAATGATTTCAAACAATCTATCAATGATGCATACCCACCTGCCGGATTACCATCGCGTGTACAGGCCTTATGGCATGATGGCGCTGGAGATTGGAAAAAAGCACATGATTTAATTGATCAGGAAACAGATAAAAGCTCAGCCCATATCCATGCTTACCTGCACCGCAAGGAAGGTGATCTTTGGAATGCAGATTATTGGTATAAACGTGCAGGAAGGATCAGGCCACAGGTTTCTTTAGCAGAAGAATGGAACATGCTGGTGCAGGAATATTTACAATAAATTTAAAGCACTTCGACCCGGCGCCCATATACAGCGGAGATGTGACGTAACTCAAAATGTAACAATATTTATTACATCTATAAATATGAAAATAGGAATCACAGGAGCAAATGGACAACTTGGCCGTTTGGTAATAGAAAAATTAAAAGAAAGAACAAATGCAGCTAATTTTGTAGCATTAGTGCGTTCACCAGAGAAGGCTGCTGACCTGGGTATTGAGACCCGTTCATTTGATTACACTAAATCAGAATCACTTGCTGATGCATTAAAAGACATTGATCACTTATTGCTGATTTCTGGAAATGAAGTAGGTAAGCGTAAGGTTCAGCATGAAAATGTAATTAATGCAGCTAAAGAAGCAGGGGTCAAATGGATTGTTTACACCAGTTTGCTTCATGCGGATACTTCTTCATTGAGTTTAGCACCAGAACATTTAGCCACGGAAGCCTTGTTGAAGTCAAGTGGTATCGCTTACACCATTTTAAGAAATGGATGGTATACTGAAAATTATACAGGTGAAATAACTGGTGCTGTAGCTGCAGGCGCATTTATCGGCAGTGCCGGAGAAGGAAAGATCTCCTCAGCCTCACGTGTAGATTATGCAGAAGCGGCTGCAGTAGTATTGTCCGGTGAAGGACATGTAGGAAAAATATATGAATTAGCAGGCGATGAGTTTTATACTTTGAAGGAGCTTGCTGAGGAGCTATCCACACAGACAGGCAAGACTATTCCTTATCAAAATTTACCTGAAAACGAATATGCAGCTGCATTAAAATCATTTGGTATACCTGAAGATATGGCTAATGCGATTGCTGGATGGGATATAAGCGTTTCAAAAGGAGATTTGTTTGATGATGGAAAAGTGCTTTCCAATTTAATTGGTCGACCTACTACCCCCTGGAGGGAGGAAGTCAGGAAAGCGTTGGCTTCGTAAAAGAAGGTGGGTAGAGGATACCCGCCTTCTTTTATTTCTTAAAGATAACTCCCAAATCTTTCATAATGACAAGTATAACCATTGGGAAACTTAACCAGGTAATCCTGATGTTCTTCCTCCGCAGGCCAAAATTTGGTAAAAGGCTCTAATTTGGTAACCACTGGCCCAGGCCATCTCCCTGATTCATTTACTATCTTGATGACTTCTTCTGCCACTTCTTTTTCCTCTTCATTCTGAATAAATATAGCTGACCGATAGCTTGATCCTCTGTCGTTACCCTGCCTGTCTACCGTAGTAGGATCATGTATGGTGAAGAAGTAATCCAATAATGCTTTGTATGAAGTCTGATTGGCATCGTAAGTGATTTCAATTCCTTCTGCGTGTCCTGGATGGTTGCGATAGGTTGGGTTTTCGTTCTCACCTCCCAAATAACCTACCTCAGTATCTACTACGCCTGGGCGTACCCGGAAGAGGTCTTCCATTCCCCAAAAACAGCCGCCTGCTATGTATGCTTTTTTTAAATTTTCCATATTTTATTTAAAAGATGAAATATAGTATGATTGATTGTAAACCTGTTGGAATTCTTTAACAAACATACGTTTATTAGACCTCAAATTAAATAGGAGTCATTTTGTTTAAGAACGCAAGACAATTCGGAATAAATTGGCCGCCCAGCCACTGCCTTAAACAAAAGTGGTGAAAAGACAGTAAGCGTTTTATGATATTGAGAAAATGACAACAATTTTTTATTCC
>NZ_JAZQNU010000141.1:0-2579 GCF_045627485.1 Pedobacter sp.
AAGATGCCCCTTTTAACAGCTGGCCATACGCTGGGTCTGGAATTAATTTTTTATCAACATCAATCGATCATATTATTCCTGATTCTTGGGAAACAGGCATTGATGTTAAACCAGATAATAATTCTGTTCACAAAAAAAAGACGATTAAGCATTGCAGTTGCAATGTTTAATCGTCTTTTTTTGCTTTTTTATGTATCCGCCCTGTGAACTACATATTTGATTAGCGGATTATATTTTTAAAGTTCTGCGGATACAGGTTTTTAATGTTTTTGTGGTTTATGGACATGATATTTTCCAGGGTGTATTTGAGCCACCCGAAAGGGTTTACTTCATGTTTTTTGCAGATGGCAAAGAATGAATAGATCATTGCGGCTCTTTGCGCAGCCTCATGGCTGCCTGCAAATAAATAATTCTTTCGGCCCAGGGCAATAGGTCTGATCGCATTCTCAACCAGGTTGTTGTCTATTTGAAGGCTCCCATCATATAGGTATGCGGACAATGCATCCCACCTGGCGTAAGCATATGCCATGGCTTTTCCGATCTGGCTCTTTGGTAGTGTACTCTTTATTTCCTTGAACATCCATTTTCCCATTTCATTAATTATAGGAAGGGATTCCTTAAGCCGAAATTCTTTGATTGCTCCGGTATTCAGCTGCCCTTCTTTAGCCTTTCTTTCTATGGCATATAACTTCTGGATCAAGATCAGTGCTGTTTCCGCCTTTGGCCTGTCATTGTCCAATGCTTTTTCGAACTCACGGCGTGAATGTGCCCAACAGGCCAGATGGGTTATATCTCGGCTGCGAGCATATTTTTGGTATACAGCATATCCGTCACTTTGAAGATAACCTTTGAAGTTTCCAAGTATGGGCAATGGCGCGCTACTGCCCCGGGTAGGGCTATAGTCGAAAAGTACCGTTCGGTCCAATGGTGCATGGTACACCCAATAGTAGCCCTGATGGGCAGCGCCTTTTTTATCGCTGTCCAGTACCTTTATTGGTGTCTCATCAGCCTGTAAATATCCTTTTGATTTTGTGTCGAAGACCAGCTGGTCATAAAGGGGTTCGAGCTTAAGTAGTGCTTCTTTTGTCCAACCATCAATGGTTGATGAAGCGATCTGGATGTTTTCCCTTGCAAAGCGTTGTTTTTGGCGGTACAATGGGAGGTGGTCTGCATACTTATAGACCAATATGGAGGCTAACAGACCGGCTCCGGGAATACCCTTATCGATCACGCGCTCAGGAAGCTCGCCGATCTTTACGCCTTCACCGTTTTTAGCAGCATATTTATAGCGGATGTATCTTTTGATAAAGAACCGTGCAGGCTCGCATTCCAGTTCTTCAGTAACTTCCTTGCCGATACAAACCATATCAGACAAGTCGCCTTCAGGATGTATTTCGATTTCTTCTACAGGTAGGTGCCCGGGCAGCTTTGCACGTCCATGATGGTTTGGGCGTTTGCGTACGTACTCAATCTTTTCTTTGGTTTCTTCCTTTTGCTGCTCTACAGCTATAACATCAGCCTCAAAAGGTAACATCGTTTGATTTGGGTCAGCTTCAAAGCGTTCCCGCCTTTGTCCGAACTGCATGCGCCTGAACATTTCAACCTGAGTTTTCAGGTAGTCTCGCTCCTGGGAAAGGGATTCTATCTTTTCATCACGGCTGGAAATGACCTTTAAAAGATCCTCTCTTGATAGATTTTCCAGTGCCGTTTCCATACCCGAAAAATACGGGTTTACCATCATTTAAACAAGTATAAAGCTTGTTTTTACACTAATGAAAAGCGTTTTTTTCGAATACTCTTTACCACATGGATGCCTTCAACCATCAATACCAGATCACTCCATGACATTTCATTTTCCCTGCCTTTTGGAGCAAGGAAAGTTCCCTGTTCCAGCCGTTTGTAGTAGAGTACAAAGCCGCCGTTTTCCCAGTGCAGCAGTTTGATGTGCGTACCACTTCGGTTCAAAAAGACGAACACTTCGCCGCTGGTGGGAATGCGCTGCATCACAGAGCTGACTAGTCCACAAAGCCCGTCAAAACTCTTGCGCATATCACAATGCCCCGAATAAAGATAGAAACGGTGCGAAGATCCCAGCGAGAACATATCAGTACAGACGGATCAATTGAGATAAAAGCAACAGATCGCCATTAACTTTCAGCTTGACCCCGTTTGGATAAAATACTTCTATCTCCCTGGTACCTGAACGCTTCTCTATGGGGATAAATACCCCGGGAGTACTTTCTGTTTCCTTGCTACGCGAATACCAGTAATAAAACTTCGCCTCATTGATGCCCTTCTCCAAACAATATTGTTTCTTTGATTTGCCACTGGATCGCCAATTTTCGATCATGGCTACCATGGCCCTGCGTTTATCTTCTAAATTATTCATGCCGGCAAAGCTAAACCCAGCAAATCATCTAATCAAGATGCACTTAGTAGGGCGGATACCCCGTTTTCGTGAAAGGTAAAGATAAGATTGAAACGTCAGGTGGACAGATGATCTGGCGGTAAATGGGTTCTTACATGGTGTGGTCCATAAGTCGGATCGTAGCCATGTCGTTCTGTGAGCCAAGGAGTTG